>JBGSQJ010000202.1:0-11553 GCA_041738165.1 Bdellovibrionales bacterium | reverse complement strand
ACCCCACCTTCAGCTTGTTTAAGAACCTTTATGATCTGTTCTTCCTTGAACCTTTTGCTCTTCATCTTCCCACTCCTTTAGTTGAGTTTTACGCAGGAAGACTCACACTTCAAGTGGTACTAAATCCGGGTCTCAGGTCGGCATTTCAGGCGCAAAAACACCTCGACTTCGTCTATCTGATTTTGTTGGTCTTATCCCTTTATTTGGTTTCACTTTTTGTAGCCGCGCCCGTATCCGCCGGCCCCTCATCTAGACCCAGAAACATCAAAATGTCGTCACAAGTCGTCAACTTAAACTGCGCCAAAGCGCAGGCCGGATCTGGGGCTCTCAGCCAAAACAAAATCAACTTGGTATCTGTAGAGGGGAACACGGGAGTAGGCCGATTCACAGAAAGCCAAAAAAAGACGGCGGGCGGGATCGTTCAACATGCGCTGAACCTTGGCATAAAACCTGTCAACATTCAGGGTATAAATATTGAACTTCATGGCGGCGGGACAAAAGGCAAAAAACAAACCGTCTCAAGGGTGACGAGTGATCGTACCATCGAATTGGCCGTGAATTCGACAGACGATCAACCACTTAAACATTTGGCCCACGAACTCGGTCATGTTGTCGGACTTCGCGGAGCCTATGGATCGTATCAGAGCAAAAACAAGGTTTGCCAGGTGACTCACTACTGCACTGGCAACGACAACGACAATCCTAGAAACGAAGAATTTGCTGAAGTCTTTGCGACTTACATGTTCGCGCCCGAACGACTCAATCGTTATTGCCCATGGGCCTATTCATGGATGAAAGAAAACGTCTTTAATCCGAGAATCAATGCGATGGAGCAATGCACCGGCATGCCTGTACTCAGTGGAGATGAGTCCAATGGAATTCGCAATGGGCCAGAAGGCAATCGCGAAGATATAGCCGATGCCGCTTCGGCTGCAAATGGCGGGATGCCTTCACCTGGTAGCGGATCGGGCAATCAAGAGCCAACTGCCGAAGAGAAGAAGTGTGAGTCTGGCGAATTCGACGAAGAGACTGGAAAATGCAAACCGCCTCGATCTTTTGGTGATCCTGAAGGCGAAGCCCTTCGCGAGGTTCCATCAAGCACAGGCCCTGTTCAGCCATGGGGTCAGGGTCGCTAGACTAGATCGTCTGTTCAGTGAGTAAGTACTGTATTGAAATTTTTGGCTGCGCCTGTTTGTTTCTAGTTCGAAAGTGCCTAGCTTGGTAATTCCAAATTTTAAAAACTTCCATGTCGTTGCGAAACAAGTAATCCAAAAGGTCCCTAAAGTCCTTCCCCCAACTGGCCACTCGAGTAAATGGCCGAACCTGCCAAACCCCTTTGCCCAAATGTTTTGCGAGCATGCCCGTAAGTGTCCGAATAAATTTAATGTAAGCAGTACGACTCGCGGTTTTAATCACGAGATGTAGGTGGTCCCGCTGCACACTCGACGCATAGATTTTAACGCCGAATCGATCTGCGTACTGTGCGGCAAGGTGTTTTATCTTGAGCCTTGATCTAAATAAATTTACTGAAGACTTCGATTTTAAAACCAGATGAATGGGGCGCCGAGAAGACAAAACCCGTTTGGTTTGCTTGGTGTTATTGAGAGAGCCGCCGCAGCTTAAGTTCTGCCTTGGAATTAGAGAAAGCTGTTTCATGTTTGCCTCCATCACACAAGATTCATGCGGTTCATGCACGCTTATAACATGGTTTTAAAATGCGACAATTTCGCACTTTTGATCATGTGGATCGACTTGCGAAGACAGCGTCAATGAGACGCTCTGACCCATTTATGACTTCGCCATTAAGTTTAAAATTCACCAGAGTCTCCGATGGTGTGCGATTCAGGAATAATCGTTACGTCTAATCCTGAGTGGGCAAAAAACATGTCAAATATTATTGATACAAAAACTGTCTAACGCAGAATTTGCATTCGTTTCTCGCCATTTTTGATGAACAGTTCAATGGTTCGTTCCCTGCTTTAACGTTCATCCCCAACAACTCTCTGTCACTGCCACTCTCATCTCCACCTTTCCCCCTTTATCATCATCAACGCTCTAACACTCCACCAATAACCTCTCATGCAACACTCAAACCGTCTCACAATGAGACACCGGCAAAATCTCGCGCCCAATCTACAGGCCATAGGCCTAATTTATTTGCGTACCCTATTGAGACAAAGGGCCAAATTGCCGACAATATACACATGAGTTTCCCACTCAGTTCGAAAACTAAATACTGGTTTGCACTGACGATTTCAATTTTGGCGACATTCGTCAGCGCGAACTCCTCAGCGGGGCCTGCTAGTCGCTACACCAAACCGTTTCAATCGGTTTACATTATGGATATGTCGTGCGCGCAAAAAATTGCAACTCCCGCTGCACTTAGCACGAGCGGGGTTAAGATTTCGAATGCCTATAGCTCAGGCGGACTATCTGGATATCAAACAACCTTGGCATCCGGGGTTTTCGAACGAGCGAAAGCCTTGGGAGCTGGTGATCTCGTCAGCGGAACCAAAGTCAAAGTGTATGACAAAGGCCGGCCCGATGGTAAGGGCGGAAGAAAATGTTCTTCAGCCGCACCAGGCAACAAGAATGTGCACTTGTCGAGCTGCAATGGCGCCAATTCGCCGGGCCCCATCGCTCACCTCGCGCACGAGCTGGGCCACATTGCCGGCCAACAAGACAACAATTACGGAAAATACAATGGCGTAAAACCCAAATGCACCATCACCACGTACTGCACTCACACCTCTCGCACCGGAAAATCTGTCCCACACTCCAATCGAAACGAGGAGTTTGCAGAGGTTTTTGCTCTTTATATGTTCGCACCGGCACGACTGAAATCCACTTGCCCTCAGTCGTTTGATTTCATGGCCCAAAACATTTTCAAAAATGACATCGATCCCCAGGCCAGCTGTACGGGATACTTAGGTGGTGGAATGCGCACCACGGCCAGTGGTGAGATCATCAACACAGACAAAGACGGCAACCCTGCAACCGAATTTGACCGCGTGAGGTACTCGGCCCCACAAAGCAACTCTGGGTTTGGCCAAACTGGACTGCTCACCAATATTTTGAATTTTGCTACGGCGTTTTTCGCCGCACGCCAGGCGGCATCTTACAACATGACTCCCAGAATCTATCATATGCCAACGCCAGCACTGCAAGACGCAACCCGTGAACAACCCGTCGCTCCCTGGGGCGGCTCGCCGAGATGAGGTATATCTTGAAGTTCTTAGCCAAGAGTTTGTTAGGTGCCACGTCAATTATGATATCTGATGCAGCCTTCGCCGCATGCGGAAACGTAATTGTTGACTGTGCTACTCATCGAATTGTGATTGGCGGTAAGTCTCTTTCGGCACGAGAGTCAGTGATAGACTGTGGTCGCCCTGGTCTTACCAAAAATGGAATGGGCAAAATTGGCGGTCGCCATAGCGGTCGCCGAGTTAAAGATGGCGTCGCGATCGACAATTTTCCAGGCATGGGTCAATCTGGTGGAGGCAAGGTCTTTCACACCGTCTTCTGGCGAAATCCCCCTTGGCCAAAAGGTCAAGATGCCTCACGAGGATGCATTCGAATAAGTCCGCCTGTATTAGCCATATTAAAGACCTGCAAAGGCTCTAACTTACAAATCAAGAATGCCAAAGGTGGCGGTCAAAACTCGACTACGAATCTGCAGGCCACACCTGGCTTTAGTTTTCAAAATGCCGGACAGCCGCAATTTCAATATAGACCTCCTGGAAACTCTCCGCGTAACCCTGTCTACACCTTCCCTTTCTTTAAGCCTCCCGCTAAAAGCGTACCGAAGAATACAGAGCGGCCCAAGTACATACCTCATCCTTTTAATGATGTGGACGCGGGTCGATGATGTTCTATACTCTTAAATCACAAGAAATAAAGGCAGGAACTTCAATGAATCTATTTCTCTCTACCAAGCAACCCCTGTTTTTCCGCATATTGATTGCAGTCAGTCTAACGTTTATGGCCGGATTTTTACCAACTTCGCTAGGCCACGCCGAATGGATCGGCATCGACCCTATCGAAAAGGGCACAGTTATAGATATCGGACCCTGGGATGCCAAACACAGAGTGTTTGAAGTGATTGATGTCGAAGAGTCAGGTGCGGGACCCTTTTATGCAACTCCCGAAGAGATAGCCAAGGCCTTTAGATCGAACGCAGCCTTTCGCCTCGATTCAATAATAAGAAATCCAAAGTCCATCGTTGGAATGAGGGTGAGCACAGAGTCCAATCTGCCAATATGGCCAGAACCCGAAGAGTGGGAAAACGGTGGCCCCTACCCTAAAAAAAAATCTGAAAACTTAAAAGGCAAAAAATCTAAAGCGCAAAATCCGAAATCAAAGTCACCTCAAGGTGCCGCAAAATCTGCGCTACCGGAAGCGTCGAACTAGGCTTTAGCGCTTCCATCAAAATCGCGCGTTTGCGTTCGCCTTTTGCCAAAACCAAAATCTTTTTTGCCGCTAAGAAACTACTCGCGCCATAGGTGATGCCCCAAGTGGGCTCTGCCAAATCCAAGTACTTCAGCGTTTCATCAGTGAGTGGCACACAGCCCGCATAAAACTGCTCAGGCAAATCGGGTTCATGAAAAGCCACGTGCCCATTCACACCTACCCCAAGAATCGACACATCGGCGCGCTTATCGGCGTTGTCGATAAACTCCATATTGCCCACCAAGCTCGGGAGCTCTTCGATCAGAAACTTTTTGAACAATCCAGATTTGGGGCCGGTCGCAATGTCGTCGATCTGCACAAGCTTCAATGTCGGCAACAACCGAGAAGTCCGCTCGCGCCAACTGGCATAGATGGGCTGAGGCGTTCCCCCCGCGGGCACAAAGACCCTCGAGCCCGGGGCCACCTCTTTGTGAACCCAGTTCCACGCCAGATCGACCCACTCGTTAGTGTCTTTGCCAATTAGGTGCTGCATGATTAGTATGTTAGCAAATGGCGAGGAAGAGTTTGAAGCAAAAGTATTCGCTGCTCGTTGTAGCACACCCAGATGATGAAACGATTTTCTTTGCCGGCCTCTTGCAGCTCTACCGCAAACGACCATGGCGAGTGATCTGCGTCACCGACGCCAACGCCGATGGGCAGGGGCCAAAGCGCCGCCAGGATTTCAAAGAGGCCTGCCGCAGACTCAAAGTGAAAGACTGCGAAATGTGGGAATTACCTGATCGTTTCGATCAGCGCTTGAGCGTCGATGAACTGGTCAAAAGGCTGGGCACTGAGACTCCCTCTGAAGTGTTCACCCATGGACCCCTGGGTGAGTATGGCCACCCTCACCATCAAGACGTATCGCTCGCCGTACACAGAACCTTTTATGACAAAGTGCCGGTGTGGAGCTGCGCCTACAATGCCTACGCCATAAAAAATATTCGCCTCTCAAAAAAGGCCTTTGAACTGAAGGCGAAAATTTTATCAGAGGTCTATTTTAGCGAAACCCATCGTTTCACCAGGTGGCTGCCTCTCACCCGCGCTGAGGGTTTTTTAAAAGTGACTCTCTCTGAAGTCGAAAGTCTTCACGCCTATTTTTCTTCGGCAAGCGAGACAACAAAGTTGAACCCTAAAGCGCTCAAGTGCTATGGCTGGTTTGCACCCTATTTAGAAGTATTTAAAAAACAGGTGCGAGAGCGAGCATTTTAAATGAGTTTAGTTTCAGTCGATCAGGCCGCCCAGCTTTTGCGAGGTGGCGAAGTCGTGGCCATCCCGACCGAAACCGTTTATGGCCTGGCCGCTCGCATCGACATTGACTCTTCACTAAGAAAAATCTTTACCACCAAAGCTCGGCCGTTTTTCGACCCTTTGATTGTGCATGTGAATTCTATCGAACAGGCTCGTTCACTCACGACTGACTGGCACCCGATTTGTGATTATTTGGCTGCGAAATTCTGGCCTGGCCCACTCACATTTGTTTTGCCCAAGCACCAGATGGTCTCTGACTTGATCACTTCAGGACTTGAAACCGTGGCGATTCGCCAGCCAAGGCATCCACTCGCGCTCAAAATTCTCACCCAGGTCGGAGTTCCCTTGGCCGCGCCGTCGGCGAATCGCTTTGGCAAAACAAGTCCCACAACAGCCGAACACGTAGAGAGTGAATTTCAAAACAACGTGCCCGTGGTGGACGGCGGCCCCTGTGAAGTGGGATTAGAAAGCACCGTCTTAGAAATCAGCACTCAGCAAAATAAAATTATTCTCAAAATACTTCGGCCCGGCGGCGTCTCTCAGAGCGAAATTGAATCCGCGATGAGCTGCCAAAAATTCCCGTTCGAGTTGTCGAGGGCCCACCAAACCAATTCACCAGGTCACTTAAAGGCGCATTACCAACCCGAGATTCCGATGTTTCTAGTTCAATCCAGCTCGCCTGAAAGCGAGATCGAAAAACGACTGCAAACTCACTTGAATTCTAAAGAACCAGTAGTGAAGTGGCTCTCGCTTCCCAACGGCCCCATAGAAGCCGCCAGACTTCTCTATGCAAATATGCGTTATAATTCTCGACCACCTGCGCAAGTATTGCTGTTTAGAGTCGAACCTCACCATTCGGCGCCAGAATGGGAAGCCGTGATGGACCGCCTCAAACGGGCTGCATCTGACGAGTTTTAATGACCTCAACTGGTTCCGCAATGGAACCGTAAATCGTTGAAATTAAAAGTTTTTAACAATTGTTTATAAAAATTTAAACTATTTTCTGCGATTCACTTGATATACGCCATTATTCTAACTATATCTGTTCAAGAATTCTTAAACACGTGGAAAACGACACGAAAAGGAGAAGAAAAATGGAACTACAAACCTTTTTGAAGAATTTCGGTCGGACCCTAAAAGAAACTCGTCGTCAGATGGGCCTCTCACAGGTAGCAGCCAGCGAGAAGATGCAAATTGATTACCGCCACTATCAAAACATTGAGGGCGGAAAGATCAACCTTCGCTTAGACACACTGATCAAGCTCATCAATTTCTATAAGCTGAGCCCGGCCGATACACCTTTTGAAGTGAACAATTGCATTGAACTGATGCAGTCGGTTCACAACCAAGAGCTTCCTAAACCCATGAATCTCGCTTCGTCGATGTAAGCGGAGCAGGGCAAATTGCAGTTCTCAACGTGGGCTCCTATCATGGGGCCTATGATGAGGACCTGGACCACAGAAAGATTGTTCCTTCGCGGCGATGACTACTTCGCCGATCTATTAAGTTTCATTTCTAACGCCACGACATCGATCGATCTCGCTACATACATCTATCAACCAGGTCTTCTCGCTGACCGGCTGACCGGCCACCTAGTTGACGCCTCTCGCCGAGGTGTGAAAGTCAGGCTCATGGTGGATGCGTGGGGGTCGCCTGAATTTGAGAAAGTCTATTCTCATCAGCTTCGCGCGGCAGGTGTGCGTATTCGCGTATATAGACAAGGGCCTGTTTGGAGAGGACTGAAATCCATCAATAGAGGTCTCCATCGAAAATTTGCGATCATCGACAATGTACATCTTTGGGTGGGCAGCCTCAACGTGTCTGACGTTCACCTAGAGGAAGTCTTTCACGAAAGAGCCTGGAAAGACATGGGCGTTCGAGTAGAAGGACCCGAACTATTCTACGCCAGAAGATCTTTTGAGCTCACATTTTCGAGGTGGCCTAGGGTTCAATGGCCCAAATTGAAGCCACACCTCTTATTGCTCAACGACAGTTACCTCAATTCACGTCACACGCGTAGAAAACAAATTCGCGTTATGCGCCAATCACAGAAGCGCATTTGGATTTCGACTCCCTATTTTGTGCCCGTAGGACTGGCTTACCGAACACTCGTTGGCAAAGCGAGGCGTGGCCTCGATGTGCGCATCATCGTACCTATGACAAATGATGTTTGGTTTATGAAATGGATAGCTTTGCCCATACTCAACAGGCTCGTTTCTAACGGAGTGAAAGTCTATTTGTACCAACCCAGATTCTCTCATCAAAAAGTGTTGGTGGTTGATGATTGGATAACGGTGGGATCGACAAATATGAATCATCGCAGTTTTATGCACGACCTAGAGATAGATGTGGTGGTCACCCACAAAGAAAATAAACAGCGAATCGTCGACTCACTGCTCGTCGACCAAGACCAGTCATTGATTTTTGACAGCCGTTCCTATTTTCGATTACCGTTGTGGCAGAAGGCGATTGGAATTGTCTTTTCATGGTTTAGCTATTGGTTTTGATGGAGGTTAAGAGTGAGACCTGAGAGAAATATTCACACTGTGGTTCTGCTCTCAATGCTCGCTATATTTTGGACAGGCTGCGCCTCGACAGACAAATCAGGTATTGTGGCTGCTGGTTGTCAGTCTACTCCTATTCAAAATACCGATTTAAAACTGCTCGGCATCACGCCCACCGTTGGCAAAATCACAGTGGTGAGAATGATTGGCACCTGGTGCCCTTATTGCCAGGAGGACTTCAAACAGATTGCGGAGCACTTCAAAACTAAGAAATGGTCACCAGACTCAGTCGAAGTTTTTCTAGTCGCCTACAGAAGTTCAAAAGAGACCGGCGACACCTATTTGGAATTTGAGAAACTCCATAGCCAAGAGCTGGGTGAAACTATTAATGCCAAATTCTTAGACCAGACCTACGACCAGCTACTCAAGCTGCAAACCAAATCGGGCGAGCCACTTTTAACTGGGTGGAGCGGAGTTCCGTTTGGATTGGTGTTTGGCAAAGACGGAAGACTCGCGTTCAGGGGCCATTTTACGATGTCGAGCGGGTTTCAAGACAACCACTACGCCTTTATTACTAAGCTGCAAAAAGAATCCTGCCGTCCTTAAGTCTGGCGACGTGCGCGCTACAATTTAACGTTGCTGGCCTGATGTCTCGTTTAATCCCATTTCGATTCTTCCGAATAGGCCAAGGTAGGGAGAATCACTATGCGCCATTCGCTTGTTCGAATTTTTGCAGCAGTCGTCGCCTTGAGTGCGGTCTCATGCTCCGATGTTTTGTTCAGTTCAAAAAAGAACAACCTGGCCAACGTCGCTGCCTGTAGCGGTGAAAACTGTGCGCAGTCTGCCTATTCTTGGTTTGAAGGTGGATGGGGCATGTGCACTCAACCTTGCGGCGGAGGAACTCAAACTCAGACTGTAGAATGCCGAAGACTCTCTGACAATGTCGCCGTCGCCGACAGCTATTGCACGACCGCCCGCCCAGCCTCAACTCAAACTTGCAATGTGCAAACTTGTTCGGGTACGTACAACTGGAACATTGGACCTTGGGGAGATTGCTCACTCACTTGCGGTGGCGGTCAAAAATCACGAAGCGTTCTTTGCCAAACTCAAAATGGCCAAACCGTTTCAGATACAAACTGTAGCAACCCAAAACCCGCAACGACTGAAACTTGCAACACACACTCTTGCCCCGCTTACACGTACAGCTGGTACGTAGTCGCCGGAACATGTTCGGTTCAGTGCGGAGGCGGAACAGCGACCGACACGGTCACTTGCAAACGAAATGACGGCTCCATTGTCTCGGATAGCTATTGCAATGCCAACACCAAACCGCCCGTCCAAAGAACCTGCAACACAGATCCTTGCAACAACTACACTTACTCTTGGGAGTCTGGAAGCTGGTCCACTTGCTCCGCTTCATGTGGCAATGGACTTCAAACCCGAAGCGTCGTTTGTAAACGAAACGATGGCACCTATGTTCCAACCAATAATTGCAACGCCAACACCAAACCTACAGCCGAGCAAGCTTGCAAAATCAAAGACTGCCCAGCCGGCCGCAAAGTCACTCAAGTTGAAACGGTAACGCCGGCCCTCAACTCGGTTGATGTGATTTTGATTCTAGATGACTCAAGCTCGATGAAAGAAGATCAAACAAAATTGGCCAACCGGATGTCAGGATTGCTCGACGATCTAAATGCTCTAAATATTGACTACCAAGTCTGCCTCACCACGACCGACATCAGCTATTACAAAGGTGGACCAATTCTTTGGCAAGGCTTGAACAGCTATATTATGACTAAGAATAGTGCGAACAAAAACACGGTCTTTAAAAACACCATAGACGCACTGGGCGCCGAGTGGAGTTCTGATGAACAAGGCATCAAGGCGCTCTACCTGATGATTCAAGACTTCCAAGCGGCCGGTTGCATTCGTCCTAAAGCGACGCTCACCACCATCTTGGTGTCTGATGAAAATGAGCGAAGTGTTGGTGGCAATCAAAGCTGGTCAACGGCACAGTATAAGCCATTGACCGCGCAAAACTACCCCGACAATTTGATCAACTATGTCAAATCCACTTACGACACGGCTGATTACAAGAAGCCCTTTATTTGGAACTCGATCATCGTAAAGCCGGGCGACACGACGTGTGAGGCAGCCCAAGATGCGCAATCTAGCCCGTCATTTTTTGGGACTCTGTATGCCGAACTCTCTAATAAAACGAATGGCCACATTGGTAGCATTTGCGACACCGACTATGCCAATAACCTGAAATACATCAAACAAAAAGTGGTCAACAAAATGCCAGGATTGACAATGGAATGCGTGCCCATCGACACGCCTGTTGTGACGTTCAATCAGGCGGTCTCAACCACGATTTCAATCACCGGAAATGAGATAAAATTTTCGCCCGCGCTGAATGAAGGTGTTGTGGTCACAGCCGTTTACACTTGTGCCAACTGAGGAGCCATCTCGAGTGAAGTCGATTTTTTCGTCAGCCTTAGTCATCGCCTTGGTCGTCTCGACGATAGTTGTGGAGGCTAAGCCCGTTCAGAAAGATCACAAACTTACAGATTTGGTTCTGACAGATAGTCAGTTCTTTGATCTTCCTTACGTTCAAAAAATCGCCTACATGCGTTTTCTTTTGGACTTTCTAGCTCAAATTGAAGACATGCAGACCATCGATCCAAAAAGCAAGATCGCATTGAATAATGTCATCAATAATTTTGGCCACTTTTTTGTTGAGCAAGCCTATGCGCAGGCCTACGTCAAAGATGAATCGATTATAGGCAAAACATGCATTCACTCGATGAATGCGAGCGTTTACTATAAGGCCGGCAACGGCAAGTACTACTGCAAAGACGTGAGCGAAGCCTGCGAGGGCGGCAAAAGATCGTGCGCCAACGGGCTTAGCGATTTTATTCCAGAAGTCGGCAAAGTCTGTATCACTCCGCCCAAACCAGGTGCGCGGCCAGGTCATACGGCAACTTGCGTGAAAGAAATTGAGCGGCGAATTGGCCAATCCAAACTTGGCGAAGGTCTTGCTAAAGGGGTTGAGAGCTTGGGAGACCCTCCTAATCGCGCCGAATTTGAAAAACGAATGAAAGAGATTCGCGAGCTGCTGCAAAAGTTCGTGAACCAAAGAATGAATGCAGGTCTTTCGGTACGTGCGTATTGCGGAACCGCCAAAAACGATCCTAAGCGCGCAAAAAATGAATTCAATAGTGGGCTACAATCTGAAGAGTGCTCGGCCATTACGGGATTGCTAGACAAATTCGATGCAGCTGTCGATACGCCCTATGTTTTACAAGACGCAAAGCCTAAAGCCGAAGTCAAAGAAGAGGTCAAAGAAGAA
>JBGSQJ010000201.1:0-7147 GCA_041738165.1 Bdellovibrionales bacterium | reverse complement strand
ACCCCACCTTCAGCTTGTTTAAGAACCTTTATGATCTGTTCTTCCTTGAACCTTTTGCTCTTCATCTTCCCACTCCTTTAGTTGAGTTTTACGCAGGAAGACTCACACTTCAAGTGGTACTAAATCCGGGTCTCAGGTCGGTTGCAAGAACCATCAAAATGACATAGCTTCATCGCTAATGAAAAAACAGCTTGAATTTGACCTACTCAATTACAGATCTCAAGTCGGGAAGCCCTTTGGTGGCTCCAAATATAAAGGCAATCCTAAAACCAAAAGGCCATTCTCGAGTCGGCACTACACGCATCTGATCTTGAAATCCTCGAAGGCAAAGGGGGTCTATTCATTTTTGGCGACAAAAAATCAAAGGAGAGTGAATGAGGCGGTCAGACGTTTGGCGGCTCACTTCGGTGTCGAACTGCGCGAGTACGCCAATGTGGGCAACCATCTTCACTTACTCGTGAAAGCTAATCGAAGAGAGCAGATATCTGGTTATTTGCGGGCTCTCTCTGGCGTGCTCGTTCGAATTGTTATGAACTGCCAAAAGGGCAGCCCCATGCGGGCGGCGGGTCAGCGTGAGAATGGCGGGAAGTTTTGGGATGGTCGTCCCTATACGAAGATCGTAGCAATAGGTTTGAAACCGTTTCGCGGCATTCGCGAATATATAGAGAAAAATCGTCGGCAAACTCAAGTGAGGGTCGAAGGATTTTTTGAATTTCCAGATACAGCCTGAATCGCGCCCTGATTTTCAATAGAGGAGAGTTCGCAGTGGAGCTCGAGATCGAAAAAAAATTCAAATGTCCCTACTGCCGTGAGCGAATTTCAATGCTGCTCGACCTATCCGAGAATGGTTCGCACCGCTATATCGAAGACTGTGAAGTGTGTTGCCAACCTATCGAGATTCAATTCGACATCGAGGAGCACGAGCTCACGCAGTTCTCGGCGATGGGAACTCAATGAGCGGTTGCAATCGCAATTCTTCAAGAGCTTCACACAATAGAATTCCTCTATTTTGACGAACTCAAGACGACCATAGGCCGCCACGAGCAGGTTCACTCCCTCTAAAACTGCATTTCAATGCGAGTGCCCACACCAAAGTCTAGATCCTCGCGCTCGCCCTGAACCCATCTCATTTTGTGCCGATAAGTACTCTAGGCACTCTAATGAGGCGAAGGGATTGAGCGTGATTTATCTTCAAGGAAACCTACAAGCTGTTTTCGATGCCCTCTATCACATGGGAGTGATTGATCCCGTCCTCGAAATGGATTGGAACAAAGAGCTCTCACAGCTCGACAGCCACGCCGATGACTTTCTACAAGTGGTGTCGGTCGCCAATCAGTACCAAGACGACATGCAGTCCCTCATGGTGAACTTAAAACATTTTGATCAAAAAACACTTAGCTATCTAGCAATGGAGGTCGCACGTGAGTACGCGGATTATCACTCACGCGAGGCGATTCATTAAGCCCGCTCGCCTGGCACCTTGGATTGTTTTCTTCTTCGCATTGACGGCTTCGGCTGAATGGTCGGTGGATTTCTCGCGTCGAACCCAAGAGTCTCGCTCAGAAGATTTGCGCGCCCCCGCCAGCACGGCTTCGGAATTGCCGATCGACGTGGCGCCAACGCCTATGATTCAACGGCCCGAGCCGACGTTTGTAGAATCTCTCTTTCAAACCGGAGACGTGGCCCAGGAGATCGTGATTCTCAACACCGAGCGAGGTTTCATTCCCTCAAGTGTTCAGGTCAAACGGGGCCAGAACTACGAGATCCATGTGGTCAATGTGAATGAGAAAAACAAAAACGTGAGCTTCGTTCTCGATTCGTTCTCGCAGCACCACGCGACTTATTTTGGCAAAATCAAATCGTTCATCATTCGGCCTCAAAAAGAAGGCGTTTACCGCTTTGTGAGTCCCGAGACTTCAGCTCAGGGCAAAGTTGTGGTTTACCCAGGTGGAGTCGAAAATCGAACGCCCGCGTCTGAATAAGAAGGGTTGGGCCTGAAGTGACGGCTGACAAACTGACCGTATTTGAAAATTCCATCAAAGGCTTTCTCGAGCCTGTGTGGCACTTGCTGCAAGACGAGTCCGTCACTGAGGTGATGATCAATCGTCATGACGAAATTTGGATCGAGGTCAAAGGTAAGGTTCAAAAGACCACGGCCAAATTTAAAAACGAAGATGCACTTAGGTCTGCCGTAAACAACATTGCGCAAAGTGTGGGTCGAAGGATCAATGACGAAGAGCCAAGGCTTGATGCCCGCTTGCCCAATGGCTTTCGTGTGGCCGCCGTCATTCCGCCTTGCTCCAGAAAAGGCACCACGGTCGCCATTCGAAAATTTGCGACCATTCAATTCACTTTTAAAGATTATATTCAACTGGGAGCCATGACCGCAGACGCCGCGCAATTTTTAGATATTTGCATGAAGCTGGGCAAAAACCTTCTCGTGAGCGGCGGTACGGGTTCAGGTAAAACCACTTTGCTATCAGTTCTTTCAAATCGAATTCCAAAAGGTCAGCGCGTGATCGTGATCGAAGATTCAAGCGAATTGAAAGTGGAATACGAGCACGTGGTGTTCTTTGAAACCCAGCAGCCCGATGAGCAAGGCATTGGCGAAGTGTCGATTCGCGATTTGCTCAAGAGCAGTCTTCGTCTTAGACCTGACCGAATCATTGTCGGTGAGGTGCGCGGGAGTGAGGCGCTTGAATTGATTCAAGCCATGAACACCGGTCACAAAGGTTGCATGGGAACTATTCACGCCAATTCAAGTGAAGACGCCCTAGTGCGATTGGAAGCATTGGCTCAGGGCGGCGATAATCAGCTGAGCGAAAAAGCACTGCGGCATCAAATAGCCTCGGCAATCGATATCGTCGTTCAAATTTCAAGATACTCGGATGGTTCCAGAAGGTTAGGGGCTATTTCTGAGGTGCTTGGTTTCGACCGTGAAGGCTCTTACGATGTGAGGCCCATTTTTGAGATTCATCGTCTGGTCAAACAGCCTGACGGTAAGCTCAAGGGGCATATCGAGCCAACAGGAACAATTCCCACTTTTATGGAAGAAATTGAAGACAATCAGATTCCCTTCCCTCGCACCAAGTTCACGCGCACTGAAGCGGCCTAATTTAATGCGTTGAGCCGCAAAGTCAGGTTTGGATTAAGACGCCATGCGCCTCAAATCTTTCTTTTGCACCTAAGTCTAGGTTAAGTTACAAATTAAGGATGCTGTTTAGTGGCAAAATTACAAATTCCTTTTTAGTGGCCCTGGATAAGCAGGGCGTGGATCTCGAAAAGATTTTCGAGCTCACGGATCTGCCCACGGAATTCTTACGTGACCCGTCTTGTTGGATTCCAGCCGAAGACGTCGAAAAATTTTTAGTAGGACTCGATCGTGAGTTTGGTTCGACATTGTCGGATTCACTGCCGACGTTCGTTGGTCACCAATGTCATTCGCTGAGGTCGTGGGGCGTTCTCGACAGTGTGATCAAAATGATGAATAAGCCGCAGGATTTGTTTTTGCAGCCCCATCGCTTTATCAGTTATTTTGTCTCACCCGCTCCCGTAGTTGGAAATATTTCGCGTGAACCAGAAGGTGTGGTCTTTGATTTGCCTTTGTCGAACGCGAATTATCCGATGGTCACGGAGTTCTTAAGAAGCGCGATCGAAGTTTTGCCCTGCTATTTGGGTCGAAACAGTGCTCAGGCCAGCTGGAGTGGAACGCGGGTGAAAATCACTTGGTCGGAGTCCCAAAATGATCTTTTGTTAGACGAGGATTTGAAGCCTAATTACAAACCAGAGCTTGTGCAAAATTTAATGCAGGCACTTGAAGAATCTCAAAGTCAAATTGAGGACCTTCGCCAACAACTCAGTGTATCCGAAAGCAGCAGTCCTCAACCTATTCCTGCAACAGACACCGAGTTTGTGCAGAGCTTACGGGCCAATTTGGTTCGAGCTCGAGGCCACATGATGCGACTAAGTGACTATCTCGTTCGCTCTCAGCAATTGGTGACGTTGCTCATTGGGCAAGATCGTATGAATCGGCAAGTTCAAGAAGCTATGCGGCGAGTGGATTGGGATTACGTGAAAACCCAATCGACCCAGGTGGCGCAAGAAACGGCAGACCTTCTGACTGACTTTGAGCGTGAACTCAACCAGCGCCTCAAGCCAGGCGCCAAGAAAAAATCGTCACAGACCATATTGGAAATGGACTTGAGCGCCGGTCCCCACTAATTATCTGTAGCTACTATGACAAAAATAAATTCAGTTATCGGGCGAGAGATTTTGGATTCGCGAGGCAATCCCACTTTAGAAGTGGAGTTGACTCTATCAAACGCACAGAGTGTGCGAGCGGCGGTGCCTTCGGGCGCCTCGACGGGGGCACACGAGGCCGTTGAGCTCAGAGATAAAGATCCGAAGCGCTACGGCGGTAAGGGTGTGCTTCAGGCAGTTCAAAATGTTCGAGAGCTGGCATGGCCCATTGTGGTGGGTCGCTCTCCCGAAGATTGGAAACAGCTCGATCAAGCCATGATCGAAGCTGACGGTACACCGAACAAACAAAAATTTGGCGCCAACACCATTTTAGGCGTGAGTTTGGCATGCGCTAAGGCGGCCGCACTCGTTAGGGGCGAGCCACTCTATTCGTATTTATCTGAAAGCAAAGACTTTAAGCTGCCAGTCCCACTTATGAATATCTTGAACGGCGGCGCACACGCCAACAATGGTTTGGACGTGCAAGAGTTCATGATCGCGCCCATTTGTGGGGGTTCGTTTCGCGAGTCATTGCGAGCTGGATCTGAAATTTTTCAAACGCTTAAAAAACTTCTCGATCAAGATGGTCACTCCACCGCGGTTGGTGATGAGGGCGGATTTGCTCCACGTTTGAAGTCGAACGAAGAAGCTTTGAACTATGTGATGAGGGCCATAGAAAAGGCGGGATATAAACCGGGCGCAGACGTGATGCTTGCTCTCGATGTCGCAGCGACTGAACTCTATAAGAACGGAAAATACACCTGGGAGAAAAAGACGATCGAGCCAGAACAGCTGATCGACGTTTACTCAGGTTGGGTTAAAAATTTTCCGCTCGTGAGCATTGAAGATGGCTTGAGCGAGGATGATTGGACCAGCTGGGTGTCGATTACAAAAAAGATCGGGCAAAAGGTGCAGCTTATAGGCGACGATCTTTTTGTGACTAACTTCACTCGCCTTGAGCGGGGTGTTCGCGAAGGTGCGGCGAATGCTATTTTGGTCAAAGTGAATCAAATCGGCAGTTTGAGCGAAACACAAAAGACAGTGGATACGGCCAAGGCCAACGGGTTTAGGTCGATCATGTCTCATCGAAGCGGCGAAACCGAGGATGTCACGATCGCCGACTTAGCGGTGGGTTTGAATTGCGAACAGATCAAGACGGGCAGTTTGTGTAGAGGCGAGCGCACGGCCAAATACAATCAGCTCTTAAGAATCGAAGAAAGCCTCGGATCAAAGCAGCAATACTGGGGCCGGACCGCTTTTGCAGCGCTGACATGAATCTTCTTTTGTTATTGGTTGGATTTTTCGTCGCCTGGATTGGCACCATTGCGGGCTTTGGCGGCGGAGTTCTAGCTGTTCCCGCCATGGTGATTGGGTTGGGGTTGCCGGCAGAGATGGCTATTGGCGCGGTGGCCGTTTCGATGGTTCCGTCAACCCTATGGGCCTCAATTCGAAACTGGCGTTCAAACAATATCGATTTCAAAGTATGGCTTTGGTTTGAGCCTCCGACGGTTGTCGGCACGGTCATTGGTGCTCAGCTTTCTTCATATGTTTCGACCGCACTATTGCTCTTGGTATTTGGAAGTTTGCTTGTCTACACCGGATTTCGTGGGCTCAAATTATGGGGCGCAAAAACTCAGAGCCCTCAGCCGAAATGGATTTTGCTAGGGCCTAAAGTTCGCACGGATAACGCGGTATTTGGATGGATTCCTCTAGGGGGAGTTGGGGTTTGTGCTGGAGTGCTTGCGGGTCTGACAGGCATCGGCGGCGGCGTTATCAAAACACCGATCATGCATAAAGCATTGAAAATGCCTGTTCGAGTCGCGACATCGACCGCACTCGCTATGGTGGCGCTCACGGCTCTTGTATCAGCCGGGTCGCATTTCAAACTGGGACACGTGCAGTGGGAGCCGACTCTTTGGAGCACGGCTGGATTTTGGCTAGGTGCCGAGGTGGGCATAAGAACGGCGGGCCGCCTAAAAGAGGACCATATTGTTCGAGTCGTAAATTTGGTCCTGGTTTTGGTGGGTATTTTGCTGTTCGCAAAAGCGCTTTGGATATAGAGAGTGCGTCATCAAACTGGACTTTGATTTAGGCCTCAAGCTGATATTCTAAAAGGGTGAGAAGAGTCCTGGTTGGGTTTTTTCTATACCTACACTCTGTTTTGAAATCCCCGCTTCAAGTGATTTGGATTTGTTTGTTTCTCGCCGTGATCAATCTGGTCTTCGACGGCAGTTTGTTTCGTCTTTGGAAGCTTCATCAAGACAATGGGCAAATTCATGGCCGAATTGAGCGCCTTAAGGCAGAAAACGCGAATCTAGAGGTGCGGCTTCGCGAAGCCAAGGACCCCGGTTTCTTAGAGAAAGTGGCTCGAGAGAGATTTGATTTAGTTAACGAACGAGACCTCGTTTTCGTCTTTTCAGATATGGCCGAAGACGAGACTCTCTAACCTAAGGAGGAGTTAAGTGCGATCAGGTCGAATCAAATGGTTTAATGCTGCGCAAAATTACGGATATATAACCCTTTTTGATGGGGTAGAGGTCTACTTTCATGCGACTTGTCTTCGGGCAAATGGGTCGGTAGATGCCTTAAATCCAGGCGCCGATGTTACGTTCGATTTGATTCAGACCCGCACAGGCTTTGAGGCCCAAAACGTAGAGGTTATTGTTTAAAGTTTATTGAACAATCTTCCTCAGTTGCAGTACTCGATACTTTGTGCTTAGCATTAACAACCAAGGGTGGACGAGGATGTATGGCATTAGATGCTAGTGAGATTCGGACTCTAAGACAGCGTTTGGGTTGGAGTCAGGCCGAAATGGCCAGGCAAATGGGTTGTGGCGCAGAGCTTGTGCAGGCCTGGGAGTCAGGTGTGCAATCGCCGGATCACGAATCCGACAATCAACTGCAATAT
>JBGSQJ010000199.1:0-3221 GCA_041738165.1 Bdellovibrionales bacterium | reverse complement strand
GTGATGCCGCGTTCACGCTCAAGATCCATCTAGTCCATGACTCGATCCTCAACTTGCGCGCGTTCTGAAAAGGTTCCGCTTTGCCTGAGCAAATGATCCACCAACGTGGTTTTGCCGTGATCTACGTGCGCGATAATACAGATGTTGCGAATATTTTCGGTCATTTTGGCCTTATTTTAAGAGTTACACAACGAGTGTGCGTTGAATCCAATTGTCGATGGCTTGATCCGACCAGCGTACTTCATCATAGCGAGTGCCCCAACCTAAAAAACCAATATGTCCACCCGCCTGGGTCAAGAGCACATCCGTATTGGGGTTTGTTTCCATTGTGAAAAGCGGAGTGTTGTCGACCACAGGGTCATCTATAGAGCTTAAAATCAGCGCCGGAATCTTCACTTCTGGAATGTAAGCCTGAGAGCTGCAGACTTTGTAATAATCTTGCCGGTCTTTGAAGCCCCAATAGTTTGGAGCAAAAAGGTCGTCGATATCACGAATGCTCACATCTGACGAAAGCTTGGGCCTTCGAGCATCGGGGTAAAGCTCGAGCATCAATTTGTAATCCATCAGCACGTGACGCAAAAACTGACGTTGAAACAACAAATTGTCTTTGTGATTCATCTTACGAGTCGATGCATCTAGGTCGATGGGAGGAGAAACCGCGACGACACTATCAAGATTGCCTGATGGCCTTGAGCCGTCCTCGCCCGCCATTTTTAGTGTGATGTTGGCGCCAAGTGAAAATCCCAGTTGAGTCACTGGGGAAGTCTCGTGCACCGACTTGATCCATTTTAGTGTTTCTCTCGTGTCGTCACTTAGGCCAGCGTGATAAGGCGTTCTCGCCAAGCCGCGCCCGGGACCGCAGAAACGCAAATTGAGGCGATAGACCAAATACCCTTTTTTAACCAACCGTCGGCACATGCGCTGCATGTAGGGTGATTGATAACAGCCCGTAAGCCCGTGAACCAAAAGCATAATGCGGTCGCCCTCGCGCCACTTCTTAGGGCGGTTCTCGGCGAGAACCAAAATGTCGCCATCGGGTAAAATCACGTGATGATAGGCATCGGGCCTGTTGGGCTTCAGGGTTGGCCAATAGGCGCCGTAAAGCGTTTGCCAAAATCCAGATCGGGCGAACGGAAAAGGGTAAAATTGATTTAATTTGAGTTTTTTAAGAACTCTTTCGACTCGGTCTTCAATTGCCATATTTTTTCAATCCTGAACTCTAATAGTGGTATTCGTAAAGTCAGGAATTGGCCATAGTTATTATAGTCCTTACAAAATCTTCAGAGCGAAAATCGCCGCAGCGTCTCTTGGACCTCGGTCCCGTGGTATTTTCCATCGCTTGACTGGGTTAAATAGGCGGCCGCCGACTTTGGATCGTGGGTAAAAAACAACAACCAGTGTTCTTGCAAAGCTCTCGGGTAAAGACCTGACTTCTCATCAATAACTTTTTCGGCATACCGGTCATATCCCATCGTAATTGGCACATGCACCCAGGCTAGCCCGGGAACCAAATCACCGCAGAAGAACACCGATTGGTCTTTTCCACGAAATAAAGTGTGGAGTTGCCCAGGAGTATGGCCGTCTGTGGTTATGAACTCGATATGATCTTTTAAATCTCTAGGTAAAGGGTCGCGTGGGACGATGATCATTCGGCCTGATTCTTCGAGTTTCTGATTCAGTTCTGGCAAAAAAGAGGCGCGATCCCTCGAATGTGGGTTCAGGGCTCTTTGCCAAGCCTGCTCACCAACTATGAACTTGGCTTTGGGGAAAACGAGCTCGGTTTGCCCGGCCTGTTGGTCTTTATGTGATGGCAAAAGGCCGCCAGCATGGTCAAAGTGGAGGTGCGACAAGATCACGTAGTCGATCGAATCTGCCGAGTGACCCAGGGCCCTCAGGTTTTCGATTAACATGTTTTGATCGGGGTTTTGAACGCCATAGCGAGCGGCCAACTTGGGTTCAAAAAAGGCTCCAATGCCTGTTTCACAAAGAATTTTGAGGCCGCCCATCTCAATCAATAAGCAGCGACAAGCTAGGGGAATTCGGTCTTGCTCGTCGGGTTCAATCCAGCGTTGCCAAACAGAGCGAGGTGCATTGCCAAACATGGAGCCACCATCGAGCCATTGCCGATTGCTTTCGATCGACGTGAGCTTGATTTCACTCATTTGGCCCCCATGACATCGACGAGCACGCGCCCGATGATTTTTCTATTTATCAAATTTTCGCAGGCCTTTTGAATTTCATCTAGTCCCACAGTGCTGTGGATCGTGCTTTCAAGATTCTCGGGTTTCCACGGTCCAGCGAGTTTTTGCCAAAGCAAGTGCCGAAGTGAGCGAGGGCAATTGTTCGAACTTGCGCCAAGTAGGCTTACGCCTCGAAGTATCAAAGGCATCACGGTCGTGTTCAGCGCCGGTGATGCGACCATGCCGATACTCGCGACGTTGCCCCATAGCTCAGTTGACGCCAGTATTTGACTCAAAAGTTCGCCGCCCACATTGTCGACGGCGCCGCCAAAGCGCACCGACTCGAGAGGTTTGGAGCCGAGCTTTAGTTCCTCGACTGAAACGACCTGAGCGGCCCCTAGTTTTTTTAAATAACTATGAGATTCGGATTTGCCACTGACGGCGATGGTTTCATAGCCGTTTTGCGAAAATATTTGAATCGCCATACTGCCGACGCCGCCGCTGGCTCCGGTGATGAGAATGGGGCCGAGTTTTGGGCTTTGCCCGTTATGCTCCATGCGCTCGAGCGCAAGGGCTGCAGTAAATCCAGCTGTTCCCAGAGTCATCGTTTCTTTGAGAGTGAGGTTTTCAGGTCTCGGCACAACAGAATCACCAGCCACTCGCAAATACTTTGAAAAGCCACCATCAACAACTTCGCCGATTCCGCATCCCGTGACTAAAACCTCAGTGCCCTTGGGGAACCTGGCGTCTTGAGAATCCTTCACGACGCCAGCGGCGTCGATTCCCGCATTAAGTGGATAGGATTTAAGAATTGGCGCCTTGCCCGTTACGGCTAGGGCATCTTTATAGTTGAGGCTCGAATAGTGAACTTCAATGAGCACTTCGCCTGCAGACAATTGATCAATTGTCAGGTCAACCAACCTTGCGCCTTCCGCCTTGCCAAACACCCGGAGGGCGCGAAAGGGCTTCACTTTAGATTTTCCTTCACATGGATCAAAAGCCGCTGCGAGGCATCCTCGATGAGGTCGAGGACCAATTCAA
>JBGSQJ010000165.1:0-1687 GCA_041738165.1 Bdellovibrionales bacterium | reverse complement strand
TGCAGGCCATCGTCGCATTTAATGAAATTGCCACCTGCGCAACCTGTAAAGCAGCCGATTTCTAGACATTGCTTGGCGCCGATGAGTTTCGCCAATAGATGCATGAATTACGGCTGCGTCCCTACCCACCCCGGACATGCTCCCTAATCTAACGTTCATGCCCGTCGAAACCGGTGCACCCCCGCAATTGGAACGGGTCATAAATATCATATTTTCCCTTATTTGCCCTAAGGTTGAAGCATCTGCCTCTTTATGGTCTTTTTTTATACACTCCGGTTTTGGATTCTGATATAAGCCCTGCTCGCTGTCGAGTTTCACATCCGAGGCCTACGGCCGCCAACAGGAGACTAGCTATGTTCACACGATCATTATTAGTTTTGGGATTTCTTTTTTCGACCACATCTTTCGCAGATGCATTGTGCATGCAATCTTTCCGCGACAAAATCGCAGGTCGTGCATTTAGTATCGATTTCGCAGATGAGCAGCCTTTACTTAAGACCACTCATATTTACGTCAGCTTTGTGCAGGCTGATACCCCTAAAATTAGTTTTGATAATGAAACGAAATCAATTTATTTGAGTGAAACTAGTCAACCTGGCAAATTCGTTGGTCACTACCAAGGCGCTAGATTTCGCATGGATGTTGACACCAGCACGAACCCTCCGAAATGGCGCTTCGATATCTTGGCTGGAATTGAGTTCGATGATCCAATCAAAATCGAAGAAGACAAAGGCGGTATCTAAATCCTTCGATATTTTTCACAAAAAAAATGTTACAATTAAGTTAGAAGCTAACAATTTTCTTATTTCCTTTTTGATTTAATACCCCATTGATACTAGCTCACTTTCGGCGCATGGATGCACGAGGCATTAGTCATGGATGGCCTACCGACCAACTCAACCGACAACCGGATTCTTCCGGATGTGCAGTCGTGCGACTTTCCCGTCGATCACCGCGAAACGACTTTGCTTCTCAAATCTTGGACTATTAACGAGAACCGCCGCAATCCACCATTATTGCTGATACATGACTTGGGCGAAGATCTAACGAAATACGAAAGTGTTTGCGCTAAATTCGCGCAAGCTGGATACAACACCTATATTTATAATCTCCGTGGGCATGGACTTCCGCGTCAGAAAAAAGATACGCCGCCTATCCATGCACGCTTGAAAACACATGTCAGGGATTTACTGCAGATTTGCGCTTGGGTTCGCCATCAAGAGGGCCATAAGAATCCCGTCATCATGACGATGGGAATTGGCGCCGTGATTGTTGCCGACTTTTTCCAGCGTTACGAATCAATGGTAGACCGCTTGGTTTTCTGCGCTCCGACTCTGCAACTGAAGAACAAGCCAAGCCGCATTGGACAATTCATGCTGGATATTTTGTCGGAAGTGCGACCCTCACAAGTTGTGCCGTATTCTTTTTGCCCGGCGCTGACATTGCCACCGAAGAGTGCTCCGATAGTTGAACCCAGACCGCGCTTCCAAATCAATGCCGGTTTTACCATGGAGTTATTGCATCTCATTCCCCGCACGACGCCACGTCTAACGCAAGGCCAGCTCGCAACACTTATCCTTTGCCCGGATCAAGACGACCGTTCGGACTATGAACAAATTTTGCGTCTAGCCAATAGCCCGCGCTACACGCATTTGACGGCTATCGAGATGGCGCAATATTCCCGGCA
>JBGSQJ010000156.1:0-3197 GCA_041738165.1 Bdellovibrionales bacterium | reverse complement strand
ACTTGATCACCCAACTGAGTATTCGCCAAATCTTCATTGGTGAGAATGTCTTGGCCCGCTTTCTCTAACCCAACGTAATCTTTTTTAAGATTGTAAATGTCCAAAGTTAAATTGGCTGAGTATTGAGCGTATTGAGACTTGGGGTACTTTTTAATAATCGAGTTGAACGCCTCTAGTGCTCGGTCAAACTGATTGTGGTAGTAAAAGAGGGCACCAAGCTTATACTTCATCGCCGGAACGTTTTCGCCTTGAGGGAATTTTTCAGTGTAACGCGTCGATGAAGTCTCAAACGCACGAACGTTCGGCCCGAACGGCACTGGGTCAAGACTATCTCCAACTTGCTTTTTGAGCTCAGCTTCTGAAGGCAGCCCCTTCTCGGAAGCCAACACCGTGTTGAGAGTGGCCATCTCAAAATACTTAGAGTTTGGAGCGTTCTCAACGACCCACTCGTAATGCACAGTGGACTCTGGGTAATCGCCCATATCAAAGAGCAATTCGGCGTAGAAGAAGTGCATTTCATCTAGGCGATCGCCCGTTGGGATTGTCTGAAAATAGAGATCGTAACTGGTCTTGGCGGCCAGTTGTGCCGATTTGACCCGTGAGTTCTGTGCCGTCTGATGTTGGTGAAGAATGTGGGTCCTAAGTGTCGTTTCAATCAACTGTTGAGATTTTGCGATCAGTTCTTTATCGTTTTCATTGGCTTTGGCCCAGCGGCTACCAGCACTGTAGTTATTGATCCAAGCAAACAGCTCAGATTTGAACACCTCGGGCTTATCGGTTGAAGTGTACATTGTGACAATCTGGTATTGATAGTCATAGGCCTTGGGAGAAAGAGGTCGTTCTTCGATCAAATCGCGAAACAACAGCCGCGCACCTGCACGATTGCCTGTGTCGGCATAGTAATAGGCCAATCTTTCCAGAAGACCGAAGGTCGCCTTTGAACCCGCTATAGACTTAAAATAACTTCGCGCGCGTTCAGCCGTTCCGGCCTCTGCGTAAAAGAGAACCAAATCTCTCTGTGCCTCGCTGGCCAATCGAATTTGGCTCACTCCGCCTGCAGATTGGCTATCCTTTGATTTTGCCGATCGGCCCGCGCGAATCACTTTTTCAAGTGAACTCAATGCCGGCTTCACTTGTCCGGTCTTGTACTGACACCAAGCTAGCTTATACAGTGAAAAAGAATAGAGCCTCGCCTTTGGCTTTCGAGTCACGAAGCTATAGTGTTTTTCGGCCTCTTTCCAGTTTTGCCGCTCAAAATGATACTCGCCAAGCGCAAAGTTGGATTCCTCTATATAGGGACTCTTTGGATATTTTTCGGTGAGGCGTTTGTAATAGCCCATTCCACGATCGGGCTTATTGAGTTCAAAGTAGTTGTAGCCCAGAAAGAATAGGGCTTGATCCACCTTAGGATCGTTCGGAAAGTCTCGCAAAAACCATTCATAAAGTTGCACCGCTTTTCGATTGTAGTCGAGCGCAGGTTTAAGATTGAGTTTTGGTCGCTTCTTTGTCTTTCCGGCATTGAACTCTTGCACTTTTACGTCATAATTTTGCTGAAGTCGGTATTCGATCAACCTAGATTTTTCAACATAGAGTTCAGCAAGTCTCAGCCAAATTTCTCCGCGTCTTTTGCTGCTTTTAAATTGGCGCGAGAGCTTGTAAAGTTGCTTGATCCCCTCATCGGTTACCTTTTCTAGATCCCCCTCATTCGTGCCTTCTTCATAGTAGAGCCTCGACCTGGACGGCGGCTTCACAGCTGAGAGGTTCACCTTCGACGGCGGACGAACGGCCGCTTTTTTGACTTGAGGCAGTGAACTTTGAGACTTAGAAAACTTCACGGTCTTGGTGTTTTTCTCGATCCGTTTCAAAATATCGCCGACCGTCTTCGATTTGCGACTCGCCTTAGCCGCAACGGCGCCTTGACCAAATACAAAGGCGGTGATGAGCAAAAGATTAATTACAGCTTTGGGTGCCGACATAATGATAATTCCCTAGCTCGTCGAGCCAATATTCCCCACTAAAGGGCCAGTATTCATAACCGTTCTGGATATAAAAATCTCGCTTGGTGTCTTCATCCACCTGACGATCCGGGAGCTCCTTGCCTGCAATTCTTTTCTTCAAAAGCTCCTTGCGTCCGTTGATCATCTCGTATCTCGCGAATCCTTCTTGCTCAATTAGGTCGACCAACTCTTCACGAATTCGAAGCAGGTGATTGCGCACGATTTTACCAGCTTTGATCTTTGCTTTCTTGATTCTGGTGTTGAGAACTCTGCGCGCGTAGCGGCCAACGGGCGCGTTCGACCACGCAGAACCCAGCGCATTGATTCGGTTTCGCTCATCTAACAACCGGTGAATGTATTGAAAAGAATTTTGAAAGTCCCCTTCGCGGGTAATTTTTTGAGCCACAATATAGGGAATTTCAGAAGAATCTCGATCTTCGATTTTGCCAGCTTGAATCTTTCGAACAATACCATTGATAAGTGTGAAATAGCGCTCAGGTTGACGTTCTTTTTTGAGCAAACCATCGACCCGTTGATAAACGGGTTTATAGATCGCGCTAAATAGGTCTAAAACTTTGTCCATCTCATCGTACTTACAAATGTACAAATAGACGATCGAGCGAAGTAGCAACGATTCGGGAATATAGAAATCCTCATAGAAGGCCGAGTGAAGCGTCTGAAAGTTGCTGATCGCCGAGCGAAATCGGCCCGAACGTAGCATCGCCCAACTCGACTCAAAAACGGTGTCATGCCAAAAATCCGTGTCGCGAGGAACTTGCCGATACGCTTCGATGGATTCGTCCCAGGCTTGTTTCTGATACAGCGCCCTAGCTTTACCCATCATCGCCGCCACTTTTGCCGTGTCCGTGGGAGAACGTGAACTGCGAGCCCGGACGAGCTCATCAAAGGCAGCAATAGATCTGGTGAGATCTCCCGCTTCGGCCAAGGCTAGACCTTGTTGATACTTCGCTGATGAATAAAGACCGTGGCCTCGAGAAACTCTGGCAAAACTTCGCGAAGCTTCACGGTATTGTTTGTTTCTCATTTGATATTCACCGATTCGAAACGAGAGCATGTCCCGATGCACACGAGGAAAATCTTCAAGCTTCACCCGAGAAATCGCATAGTTCAAAAGTGTGTCGTCACCCAAGGCGTCGGCCGCCAATGAGAGTTTTTCTAGACTTTGCTTCGTGTAGCGAT
>JBGSQJ010000091.1:0-8924 GCA_041738165.1 Bdellovibrionales bacterium | reverse complement strand
CCTTGATGGGTTTAACATATCGGACTTCAGCGTATTGAATGGCCACTTTTTCTCCGCGGCGACTCTCCCACTTTTTGCCAAACGCCTGCCGAACATACCAATCGCCAATGACTCGAATGGTCGCCAAATCCAACTTTTGATTTTTTTCGCGAAACAGCACGAGATGTGACGACGGCTGATCACGAAGGTGAAACCACAAATCCCAGGCCCTGGCCTGCCTAAGCAACTTCATGTTGTCGGCAGCCGATGCGCCCACAACGGCCTTCATTCCGTTGTCCAAATTTAATGTTCGGCCCTTATAGGCGATTTTTTGCGTAGGCTTGCGCTCAAGGATCGGCGCCGGTGGGTCCAACTTTTTTGAACTTTCAACGTCAATAAGTTGGGCCCTGAGCTGATCGAGACGATGTCTGGCGCCCTCAACCTTTCGATCATTGTCGCCAGCGCGGCGAAAACAGTTTTCGATGTTCCAGCTCAAGCTTCGCTTACCATCAACAAAGAGTCGCCACTCTGATGGCACCTTCAAACTCTGATTCGCCTTGACCCATTCACCTACCTCTCGCCAATTTTCTTGCTCTCGATTGACGATGGACTCTTCTATTTGAGCCATCGCTTTGTTGATCTTGCCAACCTTTTTGACCTTCCCTTGGTCGGTGCTCGGAGTGGGCTTTGCCTTAACACCAGAACCCTTGCCACCACGAATATTTAGCCAGGCCTCTCGAAGCGCCCCCAAGTCTCGATCGACGGCTGGTTCAAATTCTGAAGAATGGGGAGTCAACTCTTTGGGCTTACTCCAAGCCATTTTTTTATCGCCTGAGCGAGCCAGGATATTGGGCGACCTCGGGATCAAACGAATCTCTAAGTGATCACCGCTTTTAAAGCGGATGATGACGACCCGCCCAAATTCCTTGGACCGCTCAATGGCCTCAACAATTTGGCCGATGAAGTTGGCTTTCAAAAAAAGCCCCATCGGCGTCTGTTTCTTTTTCGGAAATGCGGGCAAGCCCGAAGACCAGGGTAAGAGTGTGGGCCAAAGAGCGCTGAGGTCTAGCCATAAATAGAGCTTCTCGGAATGAGCGTAGAGTTCAAACAAAATATCATTTTCTGAGCTCACAATCTCTTGAAGCTGCGCACCCTTAAGGGTCTGCAAAATGGCTACCAAATTGTCTAATTCTGAGACGCTCAGGGATTTCAAATTTTTGCTCCGCTAGTCCGAAGAGTATAGCAATGGCCGGCAACATGTCCACACCCGCTCAAGATCCTCTTTACGACATTTTTGTCGATCACCTGCATTCAGGCCTCTATGATGCCCAGCCTGTGGATATGTTTGTAAAGGATGTGGTCGAAACCTATTGGCGCGTGCTTGCCGGCAGAAATTCATTCACTGCTTCAATGGAAGAGTACGTCAAAGTCGATCTGGCGCAAGATGTTCAAGATATGCTGCGAGTAAAAATATATGGTCACTATGGAATCGGCGAATACAATCGCATCCGCCGCAAAAAATCAGGTTAAATTACTGGGCTGTCTTTCTGCTAAACCGGTCCTTTTCAGCTTTCGCCTTAGCCGCCTCGTCGTATTTCTTTTTTGCGGCAGCCGCTTCTGATTCTTGAAAGTCTTCGAAGTCTGTCAAATCAGTCGACTTTGATGATTTTGCGGCCTTGACTTCAGCACCACTCACGCTATCGCGCATCTTTGCATTGACCTTTTGTTGCGCGGCTTCGAGCTCTTTACGAAGATCTGCCTTTTTCTTTTCGCCCTCGGCGTTCGCCGCCTTTACAGCTTCCGCTTTTAGCCTTTGAGCCTTAGCTTTCGTATAGCGAGTCGTTGGTCCTGATGAAAGGGCTTCTACCTTTGCATCATTCGCGCTCTCTCGCATCAACCGATCTGCTTTTTGCTGAGCGGCTTCGAGCTCTTTACGAAGATCTGCCTTTTTTTGTTCGCCTTCTGCGTTGGCAGCCTTGATTCTTTCAGCTTTGCCATTCGCGTAGCGCGCCGTAGGGCCGGCCGATGAAGTCTCTACTTTGGCATCCTTCGCGCTCTCTCGCATCATTGCATTTGCTTTTTGTTGAGCCGCTTCTAATTCTTTACGAAGATCTGCTTTTTTCTTTTCGCCCTCGGCGTTCGCAGCCTTTACAGCTTCCGCCTTAGCAGCAGCTTCCGCTTTGGCCTTGGCTTCATCACTGATTGGAGCCTCATCGCCGACATCTGCATTGTCCGATTTTTGATCATCCCCTGCTGGCTGATCATTTCCCGCCGCCTGATCGCCTTCTTTGGCCTGATCAGCAGGAGCCGCACCCTCATCGGCGGCTTGTGCATCCTGGAATGTCTTAAATTTATCACCTAAGTTGCTAGATACGATTTTAAACTGGCCATCGCTTAGGCCCAGTTGAAACACTCCGGTCGCATATCCACCTTCGACTGCGAAATCGATTCGCACTATGATCTCTTCGCATACTTCAAGCGTGCAAAATCCAGAAACCAAAATTGAATTGCCGACCGCAACACTTGGGCCTTGTGCGCCCTTCACTAGGTCAACCTTTGCTGGAGAAATCTTTGCATCGTCTGAATACGCCGCAACAGGAGAGTCTTTAACATACAAAAAGTGTTCAGCACCCTCAAAAATGACTACGGCATCAACCGAAAATGAGAGCGCTGCATCGTCGCCGGTCAAATGAATATCAATTCCTTTAATTAGGTTTGATAGCTCTGGTTTTGGACTCTCAAGCAGTGCCCGCGCTTCGGCGAGCAAGTCTTTTAAAGAGCCTTCTTGCTTTGGAGCTTCAGTTTCACCCTCGACACCCTCAACTATCATTTGCCCTTTAGCCGCTTCCTCATCTGGGTTTGCGGGCCCCTCTGCTGGCGGTTTTTGGCCAATTCCCACTTCGTTATTTCTCTGAGTTTGAACAGGTTGAAATGGAATTGAATCGCGAGTGGGATCGATCGTGTCTTTCTTCAAATCAGCGGGGTCAATTTTGGTTGTGTCTTTGTCTTTAGAATCATCTTTTTGAGCTTTGGCATTCCACTCACGAATCTCTTCGCCAGTAAATCGGCGCGATCTAAAGCTGCCGTTTTTCCCACAAGCTGTGAGCCCCAAAAGAATCAGTACGCCGGCCAGTGTATAAACTGTTCCAGTCTGTATGGCTGATTTCATCTCTCTTCTCCCTCAAAAACGTGACGTACCTTATATATGTGCTCTGTGTGGGTAAACCCACGATAAGAACAATAGAGCAACTCCAGTGCCACGAATCTTGAGGGGCTTTGTGGGTTTAACTCCAGCTGGGCAGAATCTACATGGTGACCCAGCCAAAATCCGTCACCCCGGGCAAATCCTGTCACTCAATACACCCTAGGGCCCTAACGATTCCCTGACGATGAAGTGATTGCCTCTGAGCACAAAATCAATAATATGCGAAACTTAAACAGTGTTAAATCCAAACTCTCACACTAGGTGGATGAAATGAAGTCTCCCCTTTTGCCTTTGGCCATGAATTCGAACCGGCGAGAATTTTTGCAGTTTATGGGGCGCTCAGTTGGCGCCATTGCCTTGCTCAGCCAGATGCCCGCCTGTGCGACGGGCATTCGCTCAAGGGCCGATCTCCCACTCACTGCAATCGTTCCCTCGAGCGAAGACGCTCTTACGTTGAGCCCCGGCCTCAAATACAAAGTTTTGCTCACTTGGAACCAAAAACTCAATCAAAAGGGCGAGCGCTTTGGCTACAACAACGACTTTATCGCATTTGTGCCTTTGGACTCTAAAGGCAGCGAGGCCATTCTTTGGGTGAACCACGAATACCACGACCCCATCACTGTTGGCGGCTGGAGACCGGGCCAACCGCGAACTCTTAAGCAAATCAATAAAGAAAGAAAATCCGTCGGCGGAAGCTTAGTTCACGTTAAGAAAACTGAAAATGGTTGGTCGCTCGTACAAAACTCCAAGTACAATCGCCGCCTCGATGGATTTACAAAAATCCCATTGATTAGCGAAGAACCTATAAGAGGAACTCGAGCGGCCGTAGGAACACTTGGCAATTGTGCAGGCGGCGTTACTCCATGGGGAACCATTTTAACTGCCGAAGAGAACTACTTCAATTTCGTAGGAGACGTTGAGTTCAAAGATGGAAAACGCGAACAGGTGCCTGGTGACACTTATCTCACTTGGGAAAATTTCGTAAAATTGCCGCCTGAACACTACGGCTGGGTCGTCGAAGTCGAACCCAAGAGCGGAAAGGCAAAAAAGCTCACGGCGCTTGGGCGATTTTCTCATGAGTGCGCGACGACGGTTTTAGCTCGCGATGGGCGAACAGTTGTCTACTCTGCTGACGACGCCGATCAAGAGCACCTCTACAAATTCATCAGTGATAAGCCAGGCTCACTAGAAAAAGGTGAACTCTTTGTTGCCAATCTTGAGCAAGGCCGCTGGCTCCCACTCAACTGGCACAGCGACAATCGTTTGAAGTCGGCATTTAAATCGCCCACTGAAATGCTCGTTCGCACGCGTGAGGCCGCAAAGATCGTCGGCGCCACCCCCTTAAACCGCCCCGAAGATGTTGAAATTGATCCAAAGACGGGTGACATTTTTATTTCACTCACCAATTCAAAAATTAAAAACGACGCCTTCGGCTCAATATTAAGAATTTCTGAAAATAAATCAGATTATTTATCACTCGACTTTTCACTCGCAACCTTTGTGGCGGGCGGGCCCGAGACAGGCTTCGCCTGTCCCGACAATCTTGTTTTCGATAAAAAGGGCAACCTATGGATGACGACCGATATGTCAGGGTCGGTGATGCACAAACCGCCGTTTTCGGAATTCAAAAATAACGGATTGTTTTTTATTGCGCTCGAAGGCCCAAGCGCCGGCATACCTATTCAGGTGGCCTCTGCCCCATGGGGAGCCGAGCTCACCGGTCCTTGCTTTTCAAGTGATGGGCGCACTTTGTTTTTATCTGTTCAGCACCCCGGCGAAAAAAATCCTGACCTCGATAATCCAAGGAGCCATTGGCCAGATGGTGGGAATAGTCAACCACGTCCAAGCGTGGTCGCGATTTCAGGCCCCGCGCTTGATCAGTTGATCCAATCTTGATTGGCTTTTTGCTCATTCGTAATTGGCTCTTGGCACGAGTTCGCCGTGCACACTTGAATCCAACCACTTGGATTTTGATTTTGCCGAAGGCCTTTGCCCTGCACCAATGCCCACGATGATTGAGCAGATACCCACAGCACTCCTGGGTGAAATTCCGCTCGGCGCGCTTTCACCCAGCCTCGTACCCATTCCTCACCTTCAAATACGACAACTCGAGTCTTTACAGATTGCTCAAGCATCACCGCCATAGCCATGTAGGGTAAGCTCGATGGATGATTTTGCAGCTGCTCACCAAACCGGCGCGTGATGGATTCATAGCGCTTTAGGTGCGCCTCAATTCCAGTTAGTAGATACAAGCGGTAAAGATTGTAAGCGCATTGAGAGTTCACCGACGGAGTTACGCCATCATAAGCGTCGGCCAAGCGCGATGGCAAAAACGGGTCTTTGCCGTCGCTAATCGAGTAGGCCGACTCGGCCTCAATCCAAAACTCTTCATCTAGTTTAGCTTGAAGCTCAATAGCAAGCTCTGGCCATCTTGGGTCCTCATCAGCTTGAGACAATTCGATCAAGGCGTGAACGAAGGCTGAGAGATCTTCGGCTGTGATCGGTCCGCTCCAGCGCCCTTGCCTGTAGCTGCGCGCCCACTTTTTGCTCCTGTAGGCGTTCGCCCAAAAACTTATATTCTGCTTGGCCCACTCTAAATATTCGGGCCGACCAAGCGCAAACGACGACCTGATAAGCGCCGCACTCATCCATGCGTTCCACGACAGCAGAGATTTGTCGTCGAGATGTGGCTTGGGTTTTTCACTTCGAAGCAGAAGGAGTTTTTTTCTGATTTCACTTTCTAGTGGGTCACTGATTCTTTCGGACGCCGGATCAAGATGTATTATGTTTCGTTCGTCAAGGTGACCGAATTCGCTAACTCCAAAATTCTTTTTTAACCAATTCATTTCGTCGCTCGAAAATCGACTCAAAAGCTCTGAATAGGCGAAGGTAGCAAAATAGCCCTCTTCAGAATGACCGGTCTCGGGGTTGAGAGAGTCGGCGTCTTCTGCGCTATAATAACAGCCCTCTTCATTTCTTAAATCTTTTTGCACATAGCTCGCGATTTGCTCGGCCACCGTTTTGAATTCATGGTTTTTGGTCACCTGATAACCTTCGGTGTACGCGCCCAGCAACATGGCTTGATCGTAGAGCATTTTTTCAAAATGCGGAACGAGCCACTCCGAGTCCACCGAGTAACGATGAAATCCTCCAACGAGATGATCATAAATTCCGCCTCTCGCCATATGAGTGAGCGTCGACTCCACCATGGCTTCAGACTGATTGAGCCCGGTGAGCTGGTCAAATCTCAACAGCGCCTTTAGGCCCATTGCAGGTGGAAACTTTGGCTGATGCCCAAAGCCCCCGTTTTGCTCATCAAAGCTGTGTTGGTAGGCTTGTAAAAAATTTTTAACTTGTTCAGCTGGTGGCACGCTTTCAAGTGACTCTTCACCTGGCGACGCCGAGATCGCCTTTAACAGTTGGTCTGCATCTTTGTGGATGTTTTCTGGCTGGTTCTTCCACACGTCTGAAACGCGCCTAAGCAATTGTTGAAATCTGTACTTTTGAAAATAGGTTCCTGCAAAAAAAGGTTTTCCTTCAAAGGTGAGCCAGGCTGATAGAGGCCAGCCTCCTCCACCCGTTAAGGCCTGACAAGCCTTCATATAAAATTCGTCGACGTCGGGTCGTTCTTCGCGGTCAACCTTAATGCTAATGTAATCGGCGTTAAGTTGATCGGCCACCTCTTGATCTTCAAAGCTCTCGTGGGCCATCACGTGGCACCAGTGGCAGGTCGAATATCCAATCGAGAGAAAGATAGGCAGGTTCTTACTTTTGGCCTCTTCAAAGGCAGCGGGGCCCCAAGGGCGCCAGTGCACCGGGTTTGACTTGTGCTGAATGAGGTACGGGGAGCTTTCGCTATCTAACTGATTTTGCATAGATTCTCGTTCTAATCTGAGCGCGCCCAAGTGTCTAATCTTTTGACTGGTGGTTAAGAGAAGTTTCTCAGATCCAAACTACGCGGTTTGCTCGTGCCAATTTTGGTCCTTGGGTTGCAATTCTCCTTATGTATGCGACTTCTTCATTTGGCAAAAACACTGTTTGTATGTCTCACTTTGAGTCATATCGTCGCAATGGGCGCGGGCGCCGCTCAAACAAAGAAAAAGCCAAAGACCTTTCTTCAAATGGTGATCGACAAAAACATAGCTGCACAAAAGAAGTGGCAAGCTCAGCAAGCGGCGAAACAAAAAGCCCTAAAAGCGCAACAGGCTAAAAAACGCAAAGCCCTTCTGGAAGCCCAACAGGCGGCGCGCAAAAAACGCGCGCCAGCGAAAGTCGCGATCAAACCTCAAGTGGAGGCCCAGCAGCAGGTACAACCGCAAAACTCAGCTGCTCAAAATTGGAAACAAAATCTTAAAAGTTTCTTTGCTCAGCAAGAAGCCGAAAGAAAACGCATTCGCGAGGCCCAAGAAGCTGGTCGAAATGGGGCTGCCGCGAGAATCGCTCCAGCTCGTCAGCCCATTTTCAAATCGGCCGGGCCTGCCCCTGTTGAAACTGAAGGCGCACAAGCGGTTCCTAAAAAAATCCCCGTACCTACCAAAGCTCCCGAGCGAAAAAAGCGATCTATTGCCAGCGCTTTACCCGCTAAAGTCGCAGTTCCCGAGCGCAATCCACGCAAAGTCGCTGCAGAAAAGGACGAGTTAGATAAAAAAAGAGCCGAAGCGCAAAAAGCCGCCGACTCTGAGTCCCAGACCAGCTATGAGCAGTTCCATGCAGACCAGGCCGCCGCTGCTAAACAGACATACTTAGATGAAAAAAGAGACGCAGCTCAAAAAGCCGCCCGGCAAACTCAGCATGATCGGGAACAGGCAATGTTAAGCGCTGAAGCCGAATCAAAAGAAAAGGCTGCAGCCGAAGCCAAGAGAATTGCGGATGCTGATGAAAGAGATCGACTTGCCCTAGAAAGATATAATCGCGAAGAGGCCGAGCGCCGTGCCGCGCTGAAGGCCGAAGAAAATGAGTACAAGGCAAAAAGAGCCGCAGAGCAGGCCAAAATTGATGCAGCAAAAGCGAGCGCAAACAAAGGTCGCCTAGAAGCTCTGGGCGCCAAAAGAGACCTTGAAGCTCAGAACAAAAAGATTCAAGAGCAAAGTGTCGATCCAAAACTAAGACAAGCGCTCGCTTTCGAAGAGAAAAGAAAATCTGACGAGCTTAGAGATGCACAGAAAAACGACGCAACCAACTACGTGGATCTGCAAAATGCCAGAGCAAAAAAAGGGCAAGAAGATATGCTCGCAGCTCAAAAAGCAAAAGCCGAGGCCGCTGCCAAAGCCGATTTAGATCGAAAAAGGGCCGAAGCTGAACGCACAAAACTGACAGAGAGTCAGGCTGATTATGAAAGTTCACTTGCCGAACATGCCGCTGCTGCCAAACAAAAATACTTAAATGAAAAACGAGCTGAAGCTACAGAAATGCAAAGACGTCGAGAACAGGCAATGTTAAGCGCTGAAGCCGAATCAAAAGAAAAGGCAGCTGCGAAAGCAAAAGCTGTGAAACAGGCCGCTGCTATTCAGACTCAGCGCGATCGAGAACAAGCTATGCTTGAGGCCGAAGCCGAATCAAAATCAAAGCCTGCGGCGATAGCCCAATCCGAACCTACAATTGAATCAACCGACGTTCAAAACAGTGGACCAACTCAGCGCTTTGCCAATGGTAATATACCGCGTGAGTTGCCTAAGCTTTCCCAAGAAGAAATCGCGCAAGAGGCGCAGCGAGAGACTATCGAGGTCAATGGCAAAAAGTC
>JBGSQJ010000059.1:0-9031 GCA_041738165.1 Bdellovibrionales bacterium | reverse complement strand
CCAGGCTGCTGCTGTTGTTGCCCATTTTCTGGCGGTAGATAAAGCCCGTCTGCAAAGGCGCCAAACCCAAAAGTGAACAGGGTAAGGGCGATTATTTTCTTACACATAGATCCTCCAAAAGAAGCGCTTAGCCGCTTATTTAAAATACGAAGAGCCGAATATATATCGCACCTTAACGCACTTAGCCATAGGAAACGTTTATCCAGCCTGTCGACAAGTTCGACAGACTGTTGATCGAATTTTAAGCCAGAATCAGATCTGGCGGACTAAATACTGTAGCTCCTCATACATCCGCGGCCAGGTGGGTTCTTGAATGCGAACCCTCAATCGGTTGTCAGGAGTAATTGAGTATTTTTTATTGGCAAGAGACGCGAGTTCGATCACTCGCTTGGGCGAGAGTTTAGTGTGCTCAGTAAAAGCCAGCGTGATTGAAGAGTCACCTTGCGAAAGATCTCTCACCGAGAGATCTTTGCAGACCTTGCGAATTAACATTAGGCCCATCAAATTCAAAACGGGATCAGGAGGTTTGCCAAATTGATCGCGAAGTTCGTCTTCAATGCGGTCGATGTCGCCGGCGTCTGTAATTTCTGAAAGTGATTTGTAGTAGGCCAAACGAATTCGCAAATCGGGAATGTAGGTATCAGGAATAAGAGCTGGAATGCGAACATTGATCTCGGGCTCCACATCAGTCGCCAAATCGGGCTCTCCCTTGGCGCTTCGAACGGCCTCTTCAAGCAATTCTAAATACAGTTCATAGCCAACCGCATTGACGTGCCCAGCCTGTTCTTCGCCCAAAATGTCCCCTGCTCCGCGCAGCTCAAGATCGTACTGAGCGATGCGAATTCCAGAGCCCAACGCTGTGTTCTCTTGAATGATTTTAAGTCGCTCCTGCGCGTGCTTTTCAAGCTTTCCGTGATTGGGCACCAGAAGGTAACAGTAGGCGCGTTCTTTGCTGCGTCCCACCCGTCCTCTTAATTGGTAGAGTTGTGACAGTCCAAGTTGGTGGGCGTGATCAATAAACATCGTATTGGCACTTGAAACATCCATCCCCGATTCGACAATCGTTGTGCAAAGAAGCATATCAATTTCATGGTGGAAGAACTCGATCATGGCTTTTTCGAGTTCGCCTTCTTCCATCTGCCCATGAGCGACTTTAAAGCGCACCTCGGGCAAAAGGGCTCGGAGTCGATCAGACAGCTCATAAATACTCTGAACCCGATTGTGAATAAAGTAGATCTGCCCGCCTCGATTGACCTCACTCAAAATCGCTTTTCGGATGCTCTCTTCGTTGAACTTGGTCACAAACGTGCGCGAGGGCAATCGATCAACGGGCGCCGTGTTGATCAAACTTAAGTCTCGAATTCCCATCAGGCTCATATTGAGAGTTCGCGGAATAGGAGTGGCCGACATGGCAAGGGTGTCGACGCCCGCTTTGATTTTTCGAAGTCGCTCCTTGTGTTTCACACCAAAGCGTTGTTCTTCGTCGATCACCAAGAGCCCAAGATTTTTAAACTGCACGTCCTGACTCAAAAGTCTGTGAGTGCCGATGACCACATCGACAGAGCCGTCTTTGAGTCCGTCCAAAGTTTTCTTAGCTTCTGCACGCGGCACAAACCGGTTGAGCGAACGCACTTGAATCGGCCACTTTTCAAAACGCTTTTTAAAGTTTTCATAGTGCTGAAAGGTCAACACTGTGGTGGGAGCGAAAATAGCGACTTGACGTTGATTTTGAACGGCGTAAAAAGCCGCGCGCATGGCGACTTCGGTTTTACCGTACCCCACATCACCGCAAATCAATCGATCCATTGGTTTAGTGGCTTGCATGTCGCCAATTACATCTTGAATGGCTTTCATCTGGTCGTCGGTCTCTTGGTAGGGAAACGTAGCTTCAAACGCCACATAATCTTTGTCGCCCAAAGCACAAGGCTCGCGTTCGAGAACTTGCCGCTTGGCATAGATCTGCAAAAGCTCACTGGCGATATCGCGAAGATGTGAGCGGACCTTTTGCTTGGCCTTCTCCCAGCTTTGCCCGCCAAGCTTATCGATGAGCGCCGGAGACTTGGGGCCCGAGTATCGCTGAATCAAATGCACACGATAAACAGGCAGGTAAAGTTTGTCTTTGCCCTTGTATTGAATCTGGATAAATTCCGCATCGACACCGTGAATGGCCATGACTTTTAGACCTTCAAAAATGCCGATCCCGTGCTCTTTATGAACAATCAAATCGCCTGTTTTTAAATCGCCAAAATTAAATGCCAAGGCTCTTTTGGAGTCGGCCTCGAGGTTGGTTTTTTGCCGCGACCGAGTGCCTTTGACATTAAAAAGATCTTCGTAGCGAAGAAGCGCCAGGCCCTCACTGGGTGCGAGCATCGGCTCTCCCAAACCACGAGGCACAAGGTGAATGAGCGCCCGGCTTTCATGCTGCTCTTGAATCCACAGGGGCCAATCGAATACGTCTTCTGAAACTATTGTCGTTTGCAAATCTTGACGCTCGAACATCAAGGCCAGGCGCTGAGCTTGCGAAACAGATTGGACGCTAACGAACACACTTAGATCCGAAGCCTTCCATGCACGGATCTTTTCACTCACCATCTGACTCAATAAGGTGGCGTCACTGCCCAAGGCCCGCGCACTCTTGCTGACCTCTTTCAGATCAGAAGTTGAAACGGGTACGAGGGCGGCTGCCGAATCGCTCTCACCTGGCTCCATCCGAACTTTAGTGAAAACCAATTCGCGAGAGTCCTCTGGCCAGGTCAAAGTTTCGTAGTTTCCATACACGTCGTCGACGCTAGGCTTCAAAATGAGAGAAGTGGCGTCTTGGTGTTCTTGTTTTTGGACGCTTATCAATTGGTCGTAGGCCCTAGTCAGCTCAAATGGGTCTAGCAGCCAAACATTAAGAGCCGAACTGAAGTGATCAATGGGCAAGGGTGGATTTTCGTAGAAGTACGAGAGAATAAATTCAATGCCTTGGAAGTATTGGCCCTTTGCGAGCTGGTGCTGCAAAGACAAGGCTTCTTCTCGATCAATCTGTCGCCCCTCGAGGGAGTGCTTAAAGAGCCGCGCCGCTCTCTGTCGATTTTCATCATCAAAAAGAATTTCGTGCGCAGGTACGACGACGAGCCGATCACATGGCGAAAGGCTCTTTTGCTGGTTGGGATCAAAAAATCGCATCGACTCGATAAGGTCGCCAAAAAGTTCTATCCGCACAGGGGTGCCATGTATGGGCGAAAAGATGTCGACAATTCCGCCGCGAATGGCGAAAGTTCCGATATCCTCAACAATTGGAACTTGTGAATACCCCAACCCTTCGAGCCAAATCTGACAGCGCTCGGGCCACTCGTCTTCAAGTCTAAAGTCTTGAGAATTTGAACTGAGGGTTTGGAAGGGAAGAGTTTTTTGCACCAGCGCTTCTACCGACGCAACAAACAAATCCCCTGGCGCGGCGTTTTGAGCGGACCATAACCAAGCTAGACGTTTGGCTACGGCCTTGCGATTTGGGTACAGATGAGAATAGGGTCCAACATCAAAGTGAGGCAGCAGATGAGCATTGATGTTGGGAGCAAAAAATTCGAGGCTAGCTTGTAGTTGCGCGGCCTCTTTGCTGGTTGGCACAACCACGAGATTGGGTTGGCTCAGGCGCAATTTTTCAGACGTAAGAAGGCCGGCCAAAAGCGTTGGTGAGGATGTGCCAACAACCTCCAATCGACGCTCTCGATTTCGAAAAAATCGGTCGAGAGTATTTTCAACTTTCCACGGGAACTGCTCAATCATAACTCACCGCACAACGCTTGCTTCTTGGAATTGAAAGAACGCCATTCTATAACGAAAGAACTCGCATAAAACTCTGCATCCTAGCTTCGGAGAGCCGATGTCGCAACTGTTGCCCGTACTTCTACTCGCTGCTTTCGTTACTGTGTTTGGCGCAGCTCTTATGGGGCTTGCCAATTTGCTCAGCGCTAAGGCTAAGAAAAATACTGTTAAAGGCGAAACTTACGAGTGCGGAATTCCCGCAGATACAAGTGGATCCACCAAAGTTCCCATTAAGTTTTATCTAACCGCCATTTTATTTATTCTTTTCGATATTGAAATCATCTTTATGTACCCATGGGCGTTAACTTATGGGGATTTTATATCTTCGGGTTATGGAATCTATGCGTTTAGTGCAATGGCCGTTTTTATCGCCGTTTTTGTCTTCGGCCTTTTTTGGGAAGTGAAGTCAAAAGCTCTCGAGTGGGAATAACATGGGATCAGATTGGTTTGAGTTCACAGTCAATTTTATAAAGATGATTTTGATTTTTTTAATGATGGTGCAAATCGTGCCGTTGTTGGTCTGGGTAGAACGTCGCGGTTCGGCGTTCATTCAAAATCGCCTAGGGCCGAACCGAGTGGGTCCATTGGGCCTCATGCAGCTTCTGGCAGACGCGGTAAAATTTTTGACGAAAGAAGAGTTTGTTCCAGCGCGCGGCCATTCCATGCTTTTTTATCTGGCGCCCATTGCGGCGATGATACCTGCGACCTTGGCTCTTGCGGCGATTCCACTTTCGGTTCCTATCCACGTCGAAGCTTTCGAATGGCTCGGCCAAAACTGGGGGCCTTACGTCTTTAAGTTTCAAGGGTATGATTTTGGAATTGGAATTGTGTTTGTGCTCGGTGTCTCGTCACTTGCCGCCTATGCGCTTTTGCTCGCGGGCTACGCCAGCAATAATAAGTACGCGCTTTTCGGCGCGCTTCGTGCCAGTGCTCAAACGATCAGCTATGAATTGGCGATGGGGCTTTCGATCGTTGGCGTTATCTTGCTATTTGGAACGTTTAGTTTTTCAGAAATGGTCACGGCTCAGGCTCATGCGCTCAGCTTTAGTTTTTTTGGTCAGCCCGTTGAGATATCCTGGCTTCCCAATTGGGGAATTTTTTATCAACCTCTCGGCGCTCTGATTTTATTTGCGGCGATGTTTGCCGAAGCCAACAGGTTGCCCTTTGATTTGCCCGAAGCCGAAGGTGAGCTGGTCGCCGGATATCACACCGAATATTCGGGTTTTAAATTCAATATGTTCTTTATTGGGGAGTATGGCCACATGCTCGTGGCCTCGGCACTGATGGTGATTTTTTATTTTGGGGGATACACATTGTATCCTTGGCTGACTCCTGCAACGGTGTCGAGCTGGTTTGCCGACCTGTCGCCAACCAAGGCCAGCCTCTTTACGGCCTTGGTCTTACACGTCGTTTTATTGCTAAAAATCGTAGTCTTCTTGTGGATTTTTATTTGGGCCCGTTGGACTTTGCCAAGATTTCGCTACGATCAATTGATGGATCTAGGTTGGCGAAAGATGTTGCCTTGGGCGCTTTTCAATACAGTTGTGACCGCGATTGCCATTTTGGTCATGCGCCACCAGTGGGGGCAATAAGATGATTTACGAAGCTCTGGGGTTTTACTCGCTCTCACTGTTCATACTTTTCTTCGCCTACAAAACCATTACAGTTCCAAACCCCGTGCACTCGGCGCTCTACCTCGTACTCACCATGATGGGGCTAGCGGGGACGTTCTTCAATTTGGGCGCCGAATTTATCGCGGGCGTTCAGCTGATCGTTTATGCCGGTGCCGTGATGGTGTTGTTTGTCATGGTGCTCATGCTTTTTGATTTAAAAGCAGAGCTGCGTTCGTTTTCAAGGGGTCTGCTCTCTGGATCATTAAAGGTTATGGCTTCTGCGCTTTTGGCGGGGATGGCGCTTGGCGCGATTAAAAATTCCGTCGACCCGGCGGGACTTCAGCCTCCTGCCGAAATTTCGGCCAATGCCACACGGCAAATTGGGGTCTTGCTCTACACCCAATATCTTTTTGCGTTTGAAGTGCTGGGCGTGCTCTTGCTCGTAGTGGCTGTGGGCGTGGTGGCTGTGTCTAGAATGAAGGGAGGCACTCATGCTAAACACTGAGGCCCTGTTGAACATCGGAACCAATCATTACCTGTTTTTGTCGGCTATTTTGTTTTCGATGGGAATGATTGCCGTGCTCATGCGCAAAAATGTGATTGTGATGTTAATGGGCATTGAGTTGATGTTGAATGCGGTAAATCTATCGTTTATCGCGTTTGCTCGTGAATCGGGGCAATTGAGTGGCCACATCATGGTGTTTTTCGTCATGACCATTGCTGCTGCTGAGGCTGGGGTGGGACTCGCACTTGCGGTTGCCATTTACAAAAAATTTCATGAAATCAACATTCGCTTTTTTGAGCATCTAAGAGGCTAACGACTATGAATCATGCGCTCTTGATACTGACACTCTTACTCGCTCCCTTAATTGGCTTTTTGATCAATGGATTGAGATTTAGAGGCAAAAATGTAGTCTTGGCAGGTTCGATTGCGACTGGCGCCGCGTTCATCTCGTTCGTTTGCTCGATCCGCCTTTATATGGACCTTTTGGCCATGCCAGAAGGCTCGAGAGTTCTGGCCACATCATTTTTTAGCTGGATATCGGTCGATAACCTGAATGTTCCGTTTGGATTTGTTGTCGATCCTGTAAGTAGCATCATGCTTTTGGTGATCACTGGGGTTGGAACACTCATTCATTTGTTCAGCGTAGGCTATATGTCTCATGATGAGCGTCCAGCGAAATATTTTGCCTATTTGAATTTGTTTTTATTCAACATGTTGCTGCTCGTGCTCGGCGACAATCTCTTGATCACTTTTGTGGGCTGGGAAGGCGTCGGACTTTGTTCTTACTTATTGATTGGTTTTTGGTTCACAGACCCAGCCAAAGCGGCGGCGGGAATGAAGGCCTTTATCACCAACCGTATCGGTGATGCGGGATTCTTGCTCGGCATGTTTTTACTCTACATGCAGTTTGGAACGATTAATTTTTCTGAACTCAATTCGATGATGCCAGCGGTTGCCGAGACCTCCTGGGCAGGTCCGATCACCTTGGCCACGCTTTTGCTATTTATCGGCGCTTGCGGAAAATCTGCGCAAATACCACTTTACGTTTGGCTGCCCGACGCGATGGCTGGACCAACTCCAGTGTCGGCGCTGATCCATGCTGCGACGATGGTGACAGCTGGGGTTTATCTTTTTGTTCGAATGAGCCCCGTACTCGTAATGGCGCCTCACACAATGGAAGTGATCGCGTGGATCGGTGCTCTCACAGCATTTGTTGCAGCCACAATCGGCATGACCCAATGGGATATTAAAAAGATTCTCGCGTATTCTACCGTTTCTCAGTTGGGCTACATGTTTTTGGCGATCGGCGTTGGCGCATTTTCGGCGGCACAGTTTCATCTTATGACCCATGCCTTTTTCAAGGCCCTTATGTTTTTGGGTTCAGGTTCAGTGATTCATGCGATGCACGAAGAGCAGGACGTTCGCAAAATGGGCGGACTTCGAAAGTATCTTCCTATCACACACGCCACCTTTGTATTGGGATGGCTTGCAATCATTGGAATTCCGCCTTTTGCGGGGTTCTTTAGTAAAGACGAAATACTTTGGCAGTCGTTTTCAAGCCCTCATGGTTCAAAAGCACTTTGGTTTATTGGAGTGGTGACAGCCTGCTTGACGGCATTTTATATGACGAGGCTGATGGTTCTCACTTTTTGGGGTAAGTCTCGGGTCGACTCTTCGGTTCATCCGCACGAATCACCTTGGACAATGACTCTGCCCTTGATTGTACTCGGCCTACTCTCGGTCATTGGTGGTTGGGTGGGGATTCCTCATGTGATTGGCTCAGTATTACCAGGGCACCCTGGGAATCTCTTTGCAGAGTGGGTGGCTCCTGTAACTGCGAAAATCAAAGAGGGTCATGGCAGTGTGATTGTTGAATGGGCACTGATGGGATTGTCTGTGAGTTTGGCGGGAATCTCGGCGTGGTTTGCCTTTGACTCGTACACGGCCCATCCTGAACGACCAAAACAAATCACAGCCAAGCTTGGGCCTGTCTATACCGCGGTCTACAATAAATATTTTGTGGATGAAGGCTATTGCAAATGGATCATCAGCCCCTTGATCGAAATGGGAAAGTCTTTGTGGACCTATATTGATGTGAACGTGATCGACAAGGCCACCTATTGGGCGGCCGATCTGGTTCAAGGTTTTGCCTCTTTTGTTAAAACTTTGCAAAGTGGAAAAACTCAATCTTATGCGCTGTACATGACTCTCGGAGTTGTTGTGGTCATGTTTGTGGTGTTGTTGTGAGGTCCGAATGTTAAGCCTTTTGATTTTTCTGCCAGTGGGTTTTGCGCTAGTTTTGGCTCTTTTGCCTAGTGAAAAATGGGTGAGGCCAGCGTCGTTGATCATGGCCTTGGGGCATTTCATTTATTCTTTGGCCCTTTTTCACCGTTTTGATCCGGCGCGTTCAGGCCTTCAATTGGTTGAAAAGGTGCCGTGGGTTCCGACCTTTGGAGTGAATTATTTTATTGGAATCGACGGGATTTCGTTTTGGCTGGTTATCCTCTCAACATTTTTGACCCCGTTGGTGGTTCTTGGCAGCTGGACAGCTGTCAGTGAAAAGGTGCGCAGTTTTCACATTTGTCTATTCTTACTGTTGGCCAGCACCGTAGGCACTTTTGTGGCTATGGATGCCATTTTGTTTTACGCATTCTTCGAGACCTCGTTGATACCAATGTATTTTCTAATAGGCGTCTGGGGCGGCTCGCGCCGGCTCTATGCGACTATGAAGTTTTTCATTTACACAATGGCTGGCTCTTTGTTCATGTTGGTTGCCATAGTGGCATTGATTTTTATGACTCAAGATCAGCTTGGCCAAATGAGCGCCAGTATTTTGGATTTTTACAGGTTAGAAATTCCATTCGTCGCGAAAGACTTCTTTAATACCCAAACACTATTGTTTTTCGCATTTTCTTTGGCATTTGCCATAAAAGTGCCGATGTTTCCGCTTCACACTTGGTTGCCAGACGCTCACGTTGAGGCGCCGACTCCGGGCTCAGTGATTCTGGCGGCCGTTATGTTGAAAATGGGAACCTACGGATTCTTAAGATTTGTGCTTCCGATATTTCCCGAAGCCTCGCAGTCATGGGCATGGTTGTTTATG
>JBGSQJ010000058.1:0-4255 GCA_041738165.1 Bdellovibrionales bacterium | reverse complement strand
CTCACTAATCATTTTGCCGTCGGCCTGACCCGAAGTGCGCACCATCACCTCTTTGATCACCCCGCCCATGTCTTTGATGGTCTTAGCGCCGAGGTCTGAAATGGTCTTCGATACAATCTCTGCCACCTTCTCAGCACTTAGCTGCGCCGGCAGGTACTCTTCTAATACAGTGAGTTCGAATTTCTCTTTGTCTACTAAATCTTGGCGGCCGGCCTTTTCAAACTCACCAATTGAGTCTTTGCGCTGTTTGGCCATTTTTTTAATCACACCCATAATGTCTTGATCGGTGATCTCGTTTGGTCTGAGCTCGATTTCACGATTTTTAACCGCAGCCTGTAAAAATCGAATGGCGCCGAGGCGCTCAGGTTGTTTGGCCTTCATGGCGGCCTTGATATCTTCGAGAATTTTTTCACGTAGACTCATTTGGGGCTCCCGCTGGTTTGGCTATCAATTTGGTTAACGGTTGATTTGTTTCGCTAAATCAAGGGCGAGCCGGCTTTTCGAATGGCTCACCCTTAATCATTGAAACTACAAATTTTGAACAGATCTACCCTTTGCGGGTCTTTTTCATAGCGCGTTTGCGCGCGGCGATTGACTTCTTCTTTTTGCGAACACTGGGTTTTTCATAATGTTCACGTTTCTTCACCTCCGAAAGGATGCCAGACTTCTCACACGCCTTTTTAAAGCGCCTAAATGCCTGCTCGAAGGCTTCATTGTCACGAATTCGAACTAAAGCCAAAAAAATCACCTGCCTTTTTAGGCTATGCCTAGACTCTTAAGTCCTCGACCTGTAACAGGTATCGAGGAGTTTGAGGAGCCTAAATTTTGATCACTCAACGAGTCAACACATTAGACGAAAAATACATGCTCGAGGCGCTTAAATTGGCAGAAATGGCCCGAGCTGAGGGAGAAGTGCCCGTTGGAGCCCTAATCGTGAAGGATGGCTCTGTGATTTCTAAGGCCTACAACCTCCGTGAGACCAGCCATAGCGCCATTGCTCACGCCGAGGTGCTCGCTATCTCGCAAGCCTGTGAAGCCCTCAAAACCTGGCGCCTCGAAGGCTGCACGCTCTATGTAACGCTGGAGCCGTGCTTGATGTGCGCAGGCGCTATCGTGCAAGCGCGAGTGCCTCGAGTAGTGTTTGGAGCGCTCGATTCGAAAGGCGGGGCCGTAGAGTCTCTTTACCAAGCCCTAAGTGACGAAAGACTTAATCACCGCTGCGAAGTTTTACCTGGAGTTTTGGCTGAGGACTGTGGCCGCATCTTAACTGAGTTCTTTAAGGAGCGTAGGCAGAGTAAATCTCGACCTTAGGCCATTGCACGCCTCGTCGGTATCTTGACACAATTTCTACATGACAATACTACGCGCAGCTTTGGTACTCATTTTGGCACTAGACCTTGCGGGATGTGCAAAGAACAACGCAAATGACGAATCTGGGGTTCCTTCTGCCAACCCGATTCAAGAGGGGCCGGTCGAAACCATTGAAAAGGGCACCACCGAAAAAATCATGCGCGATTGGCGAGCCGTGACACCAGAAAGTCCGACAACTCCCGATCGTAGCTTTAGAAATGTTTGGGTGAGGATGTTCCCCTTAAGCTCTACACCACTGAGCGACCCTTACCCTGAAACCATAAATAAAAATGATATCGAGCTTAGGTCTACATCTGATTTGAATCTTTACACCTATCCAGGCGCCGCGTTTTGGATGACCGGCAAGAAAATTGAGTTCAAGTTTGCAATCGGCAAAATCATCGTGGATGGCAAAAATTTTGACCTTCAGTCTGTTTGGATCCCTTCAAGTGGTGGGGATCCCGCCATACTGAACTGGGACATTGGCAAAAAGGACTCCAAGGGCGCATCGACAGAAGTCAAAGTACAGGCGCGCGGCGGCTTCTTGGCGACGACAGTTGGTGACTCTTGGTCTGTGATTAATGTCGTGAGTGTTGAGGAGTATTTAAAATCCGTAGTGCCATCAGAGGTGATCCACTCTTGGCACTTTGAAACGCTAAAGGCGCAATCGATAGCGGCGCGAACCTATGGCCTTTATGAAATCACCGTGGCCAGACAAAAAGGCAACGACTTTGATGTGGACCCTTCGACTTGGTACCAAAGCTATCAGGGCGTTGAATTTTGGCTGAGAGATTCAAAGCGATGGCGAAAAGTCGAAACCGACACGACCTCACGCGCGGTCGACGATACGGCCGGGCAACTACTTTTGTATTCGAATGAAGTGATCAAGGCGATGTTTTCGGCCAACTCGGGCGGCGTGACTTGTACTTTGAGTGAATGTTTTCAAGCAACCAATCCACCTTACTTTCACCAGGTGGCCGATCACCCAGGAGTTGTCGACAAGCCGGGCGGAACTTGGGGCACTCGGGCCAATATCACTTCGGCAACGATCAAAGCGAAGCTAAAAGAGATTGGCTATTCTGTCGGCTCGGCGCCATCCAAACTGCAGCATCTTGAGCGAGGACCGAGCGATCGCACCTGGCGCATGAGAGTGCTTCTCAGAGACGGCAAAGTGATCAATCTCTCAAGAACTCATAGCCGAAAATTTTTGTCGCTCTTTGGCCCAATTCGCAGCTATCTGTTTGAGCTAGGCAAGGTCGCCAGCAACGGAAAGCAGAGCGTCGTTGGGCATGGCTTTGGCCATGGCGTTGGAATGTCTCAATGGGGCGCGGAGCTTTGGGCGTCTGAGGGTTGGGATGCCAATCGGATTTTGACGTATTATTACAAAGACTCCAACATCATCAATCTTCTGTAGGTTTATTGGCTTATTCAGGCCTCGACACAGGGGCCTCGGTTTGTTAGCTTTTCGAAATTCTGAATTTCGAGTTTTGATTTCGATTTCGGAGAGGTGGCCGAGTGGCTGAAGGCGCACGCTTGGAAAGCGTGTTTACTAGAAATAGTAACGTGGGTTCGAATCCCACTCTCTCCGCCAATAAAGCGAAAAATAAAAAATGCGGTCTCACGAAGTGACGGACCGCTTTTTTATTTGGAGCGGTTGGTGAAGGGGATGGAAACCACCTTGTGGGTTCGATCAAAATAGCAGGAAGCTATTTTGAAGACGAGCGCTAGCGAGCAGGAGGCAAGGATAGCCGACATCCATCCCACTCTCTCCGCCAACAAACATTCTGATATCCGATATCCGATATCAGAACCGAATTCAGAATACCGTAAAACCGAACATTCGACTTCATAAGCTTAAGGGTGATAAAAAAGAAGAAAGGAGCGTTACCATTAAACTTCCTTGGTGCATTACCTTTAAATTTAAAAGTGGCGAATTTAGTGATGTAAAAATTGAGAATTATCATTGAGAGGTATTTATGATTAAAAATCCAAAACCACTGCACCCCGGAATTGTCCTAAATGAGGTTTACATGCAAGAGATGGGGCTTAATCAGTCCCAACTCGCGGAAAAATGCGGTTGCTCTCCAAGAAAAATCAATGAGATCGTTAATGGCAAACGGGCTATTTCCCCTGATTTTGCTCTTGTGCTTGAAAAGGTTCTTGGGACAACAGCTGAAATGTGGGTACGTATTCAGGCTGAATACGACCTTTGGATCGCGCGAAAACGGGTAGCCTAGTGGCAAATAAAAAGATCAAAAAGAAGATCACAACCGTTCGCGAGCACCCACTGCAAGTGCCAGTAAGTGAAAAGAACCCCAAAGGTATAACTATAAGAGATCGACACCTTCGTCGTTTACCGGGAACATATTTAAAGCGTGATGAAATTAATGAAATCTATAAAATTCACAGCCGAAAAGATATTGCATACCCTACGTCAGGAAAAATACCCGAGCACAAAACGGCCGATGAATATGATGAGCTCATAGCTGTATGGGCGGACTATTTCAATAATAAACTAAAAACTGATCCCCCTCTTGATCCCGATGTTTTTAAGGCCCTTTTAGCAAGTGAATCGGGGTTTCGGCTCCACACACCAAAAAATAAAATTGCATTTGGTATAGCTCAAATTACGAAGCAAACATGGGAGATTTTGCAGAATCCAAAAGGCGAGGCCAAAGAATTTATTTTTAACGACATTCGACAAAAAGATTTGAGAGATCCCAGTATCGCCATTCCCATGGGCGTTCGCTGGCTAATGTATAAGTCAAAGAGAGCTGCAGCCAAACTAGGACGACAGCCCTCTCACGAAGAGATCATCTTAGCGACCTGAGACCCGGATTTAGTACCACTTGAAGTGTGAGTCTTCCTGCGTAAAACTCAACTAAAGGAGTGGGAAGATGAAGAG
>JBGSQJ010000019.1:0-4218 GCA_041738165.1 Bdellovibrionales bacterium | reverse complement strand
GAGTTGAAAAAGATTCTAAATGAAATTTTGGCTGATGAAATAGGCCATGCGAAGGACGTGCTAAATATCGCGAGAGACTTGCATCCAAGTGAGACCGAGATTTCTAGCGCAATGAGGGCACTGAAATGGAATGGCTTTTTCAATTCCCTTAAGAGCTTCGGCGCAAGACTAATTGGCTACCTTGTCATGGCGTTGCTAACTACAGCCTACTATCTCTTTGGTCCTCTGTTTTACTTTGCGTCCAGATCTAGGCTGGGCTCGGAAATCGCAATGAAACCAGATAAAATGACACAGGTCCTACGGTGAGCTCCCATACACTCGGCATTGCCTACGGTTATCACGACGCTTCAGCCTCACTCGTTAAGGATGGCCGACTCATATTCAGCACAACCGAGGACCGCCTGTCGCGGCAAAAGCATGATGCTCAGTTTCCCATCAATGCTATTCGAGAATGCCTCGAAAAAGGAAACATATCACCCAAAGACCTTGATCAGATCACTTTTCATGAAGACCCCTACCAAAAGTTCTCTCGCATAATTTGCTCAACTTTTGCTGGCTACCCACGCACTCGTAGAGAGTTTTCATCCTCAATGCTAAGCTGGCTAAAGGGCAAGCTCTGGCCATTTCATGAGATAGCCGAGCAACTGGATGTTGATCCGGCAAAAATCTTCTACTTCAATCACCACTACAGCCATGCTCTGACTGGTTTTTTGGGTTCTGGCTTTGACGATGCGGCCATTCTAGTCGTAGATGCTGTCGGAGATTGGGCCTGCACATCGATCTATTCTGCTCGCTGGTCTAACTCCAAACCAGCATTCGAAAAGGTCTATGAGTCGCACTTTCCGCATTCATTGGGTTTGGTCTATTCGGCTTTCACCGAATTTTTAGGTTTTAAGCCAAATGACAGCGAATGTTCGACCATGGCGCTTGCCTCCTTTGGCGAGCCGAAATATGTAGGCGAAATTGGTAAAATGGTCTCTCAAGAATCCGATCGCTTCACCGTAAGACAAGAGTTTTTTAATTTCATAACTTACTCAGAGGGTGCGACCTCAAAACATTTTGAAAACATATTTGGCGAAGCGCGTAGTGCCTCCAGTGTTTTGAAATTTTCATCGTTTGAGAAAATTGCCGATCCAAAAAATCAAAAATATGCAGATATTGCAGCAAGTATCCAGAGCGTTTTTAGTCAAACTGTTCTCGATTTGGCCGAAAAGGCACGAGTGGCGACAAAAAGCTCGAACCTCTGTATTTCTGGCGGCGGCGCCATGAATTGCGTGGCGAATAGCTTCATTATGAAGAATAGTAAATTCGAAAACTACCATGTTCCCATCGATCCCGGTGATGGCGGCTCTTCGATTGGACCTGCACTCTATGCCAATCTCACATTGAATGACCAAACACGACAGCCTGTTGATCTTGTTTATTTGCCGTATATGGGAGTGAGTTCACAAAAGAACCTCGATCTAAAGTATCTCGAACTCCTCGACCCTCGCAAATTCTTAAGATTCGAAAAGGTCCTTAACTCTCAGGCCCCGACTAATCGCTGGAAGAGGAAAAATTGCACCAAAGAGAACGGCATTGCCGAAACAGTGAAGCTGTTGGTGGCCGGTTATTCCGTGGGAATTTTGAATGGCGCCTCTGAGATCGGCCCCCGTGCGCTTGGCAATCGGTCTATATTGATCAGACCAGACGATGTTGCCGTGGCTATGAAACTTAGCGAAACAGTTAAGAAACGAGCACGGTTTAGACTTTATGCACTTTCAATGCTTCCCGAATTTGCGTTGAAGTCTCTTGTTCTCACTGGAGACATAAAGAAGTACAGATGGATGCAGTTCACTGCTGAGGTCAAAGATGAATTTAGAGACCGACTGAAGGCAGCAGTGCACATCGACGGGACCACCCGGCCACACATTTGCTACCAAGAGGATAACCCCGAGATGCACAGGCTGTTACAAGCCTTTGAGAAAAACACCGGCATTGGCGCGATCCTGAACACTTCATTTAACGAAAGCGGCAAGCCACTTGTGGCCACTGGATACGATGCACTTATTATGTTCGCGCGAACGAGCCTAAATGCCCTTGTGATCGACTATGAGCAGATTATACGTAAGGAAGATTACTATGCGAAAAATCAAACTCACATACATGACGGTGACTCGCCTATTCTCAGCGTTGAGCTCTAACAAACTCGGCATACTGATACCGTTTGTATTTTTTCTTTTGATTTCTACAATCTTGTTCGTGATCGCCGAAGCCACGGCTCCCATAGCCCCTTTTATTTATTCGCTATTTTAAAGAGGACTTTGAGATCACCGCCCGACACGCAGATAAATGCGTGGCGGGCCGCTAAGTCACTCGGTTTAAGATCTATCGGGATATTCGCAGCCCGCCTGGCGAGTCTTAACTAGCCTTGAAACATTCACCTGGTCCCGGACGCTATCAATCGCCTCTTGATAAAGAGCCTCTGAAAGCTCAGGTGTTTTTGACAAGACATAGAGTGATATTTCACGGGGGTCCGTGACCACCGCGTATTCATAATTTTCGCCAAGTGCAATAATCCAGTAGTCGCCTTTGTTGGCTAGGCCGAAATCCACAATAAATTTGGCGTTCGTTTCTTTATCAACGTTTGTGGCCACGCCTTCAATATCTCTTAAAGGCCCTTTGGGAGTGTTGTTGTTACAGGAATTGTAAACTCCGATTTCGCCGTTTTCTAGAGGAGTCAAAACTTGCCGCGAACAGACACATCCACTTTCAAAGATAACTGGCTTTCTTGCGATCTGATACCAAATCCCTGCATATTGACCCAAATCCACATAGGGAACGGTTTTAATTTCGCCCCAGCTCACTTGCGCACTCAGCATCATAGCCAATAGACCTAAATACGATTTCATCTGGCCCCCCTTTTTTTGTTGCCAGATAAAACGATAATGACCCGGCAAAGGCCGGTCAATGGCGACCCAAAACTATTTTCTAGTTAGATTCATCTATGCATGGACCAACGTAGTCTTCGCTAATTGCACCGTCCCTATCTGCATTCTCCTCGTGGTCTTTGCCGTCCACATCGTCCACACCTGGTCGTTTTTTTGCGCATTGCATAGAGTAGCCATTTTTGGACTTAGACGCTGACTGGCCGTGATCTAGATGCGCGGCTAGTGCCGATTCACCAACGCAAATCGTGTGGTGCGCATCTGCATTTCCTGGCGGGTAGTGACATATAAGTATGCCTCTCTCATTGCGATTCTTACATGGATACACCTCAAATAGATCACTTTGATCCATCACTTCGCCAGTTTCAGAGTTAATCAAGTCTGAAATCGGGACCTTTTGATCAAGGCTCTCGTCGCTTCCCGCGCTGGATTTTTCTACAGCTGAGCCGACAGAATTATCAAAACTCACCTTTCCACAATTTTGAAACATCACGAGGCAAGACATTACCGAAATGATTAGGAGAACCCGCTGCATAAAAACCCCCTATACCCCAAAGGGTACGCTAAGGTGATTTTGCAATGGTCGTTCCCCATGGCATGGGGATATGTTCTTATCCACGTTGGCCGGCTGTAGACGCCCTAGACAGCGCACATAAGTTCTCCGTATCAAAACGAGCCAATAGACCGCGATACTGAGAATGACGTTTTTGTCGTTGAGTCCAATACAACGACTAAGATAGCATCGTTTAAATCCATCCTGAGGACGACCAGAATGTTCACAACAGTGCTAGGGGCCTTAAATGGCAACACCTAAAAAAACAAACAAAAGAATTGTAACCACCCTCACTCTTTTGAGCCTTTTGGCTACACTTATTTTCGGAGAACTCACAACTCAGGCCTACTACAAGATTTATCATCCTAGCCTGGATACAGCTCGCGAAATAGAGAATCGAAGCTCCGCTTTGTCGATGCTTCAAACCTGGAAGATTGAAAACGGACAGATAATACCCCACCCCTATTTTGGCTTTGTGTATAAGAATTCCAACACAGTTACCGACTACAACAACCATGGATTTTTCAGCCGATCTAACTTTCCAATCACCAAAGAGCCAAATGAATTTGTAATTGGAATATTAGGTGGGTCTGTCGCTGAGAATTTTGGAAGATGGGCACAAACTCATTTGGCTCAAAAAATTGCAGAGTTGCGGCCCGAAACAAAAAAGTACAAAATCACGGTGCTTAATATGGGGATGGGCTGCGAAAAACAGCCACAGCAATCGATTTTAGCATT
>JBGSQJ010000449.1:0-3046 GCA_041738165.1 Bdellovibrionales bacterium | reverse complement strand
TCGGTTTCGGCCTCGAGGTAAGTGAGCTCTCCTTTATTGGCGGCTTCTGTGACAGAAACCATAAGATCCGCATCGATCACATAAAGAGCAACCTTTCCCATATCGTGAACCAGTCCACAGGTGAACAGATCGGCCGGCATGGGATGTCTCACAAATTTTGCGATGGTTTCTGAGGCGATGGCCGAACCTATCGCATGCTTCCAAAACTCATTGAGGTCAAATTTATGAGGTCCCTTAGTGGCCAATGCATCAATGATTGAGGCCGAAAGTACAAGTTGGTTGACCGTATCGAATCCGATGTAAGCGATAGCTCTCGCAAGCGAGCTGACCCCACCCGGTATTGCGTAGTAAGCCGAATTCACCAATTTCAGAACTTTTGAAGTCAAACTTTGGTCATTGCTCATGATCTTTTCTACGTCGCCGGTTGACGACATAGGATCGTTGATCACGCGGCTAAGCTCATAAACGATCGTCGGAAGAGTGGGTAGCTCATCGAGTTTGGCGGTGATGGTTTCGACGGTCAATTTGGGTGCGGCCACTTTTTAGGCCGCCAGTTTCGGAAACTGCCTACTTGGAAAGAGCTCTTGCAACTTTGAAGTCACACGTTGAAAAGTCACCGGCTTCAATATGTAGCCATCAACATTGAGTTCTTTGGCTTGAACAATGTAGTCTTTTTCAGAAACGGCTGTCACTAGAACGACAGGGAGTTCTTTGAACTTTTCGCTCTCTCTAATGTTTCTCAAGAGACTGATGCCATCCATCGTGGGCATCATGATATCAGAAATCACGGCGACCACTTTAGTGAGTTCACCAGAGGATAATTTCGTCCAAGCTTCTTGACCGTCTTCACACGACACCACGTTGAAGCCAAGTTTTTCTAACAGATGGCCCAAGATTTTTCGATTTGGAGAAGAATCTTCTGCAATCACAATTGTATCTTTGTCATTTGCAACTGGAGGATCTTTTTTTTCAGCGTTCGACATTTGGCATGCCCCTTCAAAGTGAGAAGTTCTTCACTTAGCGTATCGGCATGCGGGCCAAAATTCTTATATCAGTCTCAGACTGAGACAGAAAAACTTAGGTTCAAATCGATGTTAAGAATTTCTTGAGCTGAGACCTGGATTTATTCACTTTTATCTTTTGGTCCCTAAGCCCTTTGGAAATTTTCTTTGATATTTCAGGGCTGTGGCTCCCCAATATCCGCGCAGCCAAAAGTCCAGCATTGAATGCGTTGTCTATGGCGACGCACGCCACGGGAATGCCTTTTGGCATTTGGGCAATTGAAAGCAGGCTATCGAGGCCCGAGAGTTTCTTGAGCGCAATGGGAACGCCAATAACTGGAAGTGTCGTCATTGATGCGACCATCCCGGGAAGATGAGCGGCGCCGCCCGCTCCGGCAATAATCACCTTAAGTCCTCTTTTTTGCGCGGACGAGGCGTATTCGTACATGTCTTCTGGAGTTCGATGCGCCGAAATAATTTTAAATTCGAAGGGCACACCGAAACTTTTAAGAGCTTTTGCGGCCTCTTTCATTTTTGGCGCATCGGATTGACTGCCCATAATTATTCCAACAACAGGTTTCATAGCTTTAGACCTTTCCGGTTTTTAAGCGCCTGCTTGAGCGCCAAATTGGGATGAGAACTCAGCGTGGTGAGATGACCCAATTTTCGACCTTTGCGATTTTCTGACTTTCCGTACCAGTGCAAATGCGCCGAGCTTGGCCGATTCAATTTAACCGGTTTTTGAGACCGCCCAATCAAATTGGCCATGGCGAATCCTTTTGCACGAAGCTCCACCTTAGGAAGCTTGTCGCCCAGACCTGCCCGTATGTGATATTCAAACTGACTGCAACTTAAGGCTTCAATAGAATAGTGAGCCGAATTGTGGACGCGGGGAGCGAGTTCATTGACCAAAAGCCGAGAGCCGACCTCAAAAAATTCAACGCTGAGGACTCCGACATAGTTGAGCTCGTTCATGAGGCGCCTAAACTGGGCCGCCATGACCTTTCCCTGTTTGTGATGGACTGGGCCTTTGACCCAATCACAGCGTGAGTCGAACTGGTAGGTTTCGACCAAGGGAAGCTCAACAAATTCGCCCTGACTAGACCTAACATAACTTGTGGCAAGTTCTCGTTCGAAAGGAATTAACTCCTCCGCAATAAGCCCAGGATTTCTGATGAACTTTTTTTCGAAGGTGGGCAAGCGTCCTGTCTTTTTCACCACCCAGGTTCCGTTTCCATCATAGCCGCCTCGTCGCGCCTTGAGCACGAATCCGTTTTGAAATCGATTTCTCAATCGATCCCAATTTCCATCAAACGCGGCCCAGTTCGCAGTTGGAACTTCAAACTGGTCGAGAAGTTTCTTTTGGCTAAGTCGATCTTGAATCACTGAGATGCAATTGAGATTCGGAAACACCTTCACTCCGCGCGGCAGAATTCTTTTAAGGTTTTCTGCATCGACAAATTCACTTTCAAAGGTCAGGTGAGATAGTTTTGACGCCATTAATCTTTTGAGGTCTGAGTTTTTTGCAATTGAACCAAGCGTTGCGCTGTTTGTGACCTGGCTGGCGGGCGATTTTGAATTCTCGGCAAGCACTGAGATGTTCAATCCCAAGGGTTGACCGGCTCTAATCAGCATTTGTGCCAATTGGCCGCCGCCCAATATTCCTAAATGTGGATTTGTTTTCGAAGTTCTAGACACCCACCGACAATAGCCTCAGATTGGTCAAATGGACAAGTCAAGACCCATCGCTGGAGGCTCGATTAACTTCGATATGATGTTGGCGCCTATGGTGGGCCTTTCTCATATTGCGCTCAGGCAGGTGGTTCGGCACTACATGCCCAAGGGAGCAAAGACGATTTGGCCCACCGAAATGCTTTCAAGTCACCGCATTCCTGATGAAGCGGTCGGTGCGAGGTCTAAGACCTTTTTGTCTAGCGAAGAGATGATGGTTCCCCAGATTTTGGCGAATGAAAAAGAGGCCATAGAGAAATCCATGGTTTGCCTCGAAAGGGCCGGGGTGATTGGCGTGGACGTGAATATGGGGT
>JBGSQJ010000432.1:0-2608 GCA_041738165.1 Bdellovibrionales bacterium | reverse complement strand
GCCCCATCCGCCGGGGCCGGGGTTTCCGGTGCAAGCACCGTCGGTGAAAATAAGCACGGATTGAAATTGAATCGACATGGCTTAAGCCAAACCATAGAAATATCGCCTCATGTCGTCAACGTAGATCGACAATTGCGCATCGGTTCGTCAGACTTGATGGGATGTGGTTTTGGCGAGTGTTTTTTCTTTTGCTCTACTTCTTGCAAGGCGCTGCGATGGCGTACGTGGTGAACTTTCAAAAGCCCTACTTGGCCGGTCAAGGGGTTAGTAAAACGACACTGGGGTTGTTCACCAGTCTACTTTTGCTGCCATTTTTCTTAAAGGTTTTCTTAGGCATGGTGAGCGATCGCTGGGCGATCGGAAAGTGGGGGAGCCGCAAACCCTACATGCTTTTGGGCCTTGCACTGTTCTCGCTTTGCTACTCAGCACTGACTCAAGTTTCACCGCGTGAAGACCTGCTTCTCTTTGGAGCCATCACTTGGCTGGCCTCGTTTGGTTTGGCTTGGTTTGATACCTGCGCAGATGGGTGGGCGATCGATGTCGCCTCTGAACAAGAGGCAAGCTCAATTCAAGCTGCGATGATATCCGGCAAATCACTGGGATTGATTACGACCTCTTTGGACTTTGGTTTTTTAGCCGAGCATTTCGGCGTGATCTCTATTTTTTGGTGTTTGGCGGGCTTGTCAGGCACATTGATCATCATGGTTGGGGCGGTTCGCCCCGTGGTGGCCCCTATTGTTTCTAGCCCTGCAGTTCGCAAAGTTGGACGGGTGGGCATGGGGTATTGGATCTTGATACTTTTTGCGATTGTTTATTCGGTGGCGTCGTTTGGACTCGATGGAATTCTCTCTTTGTTTTTGTTTGAAACCAAAGGGCTGGGGCTTAAAGCCATTGGTCAGTATGGCGTCGCAAGGGGAAGCGGAGCCCTTTTAGGCGCAGTTGGATTTGCTCTATTGAATCGAAAATTGGGAGTAAAGCTCTCAACCTATCTGGCGGTATTGGGCTTGTTGATCGGATGTTTACTCCCTCTTGGTGTTCAAAATTCGATCGTATTGGGCTTAGGCTGGGGATTTTTATGGGGAGTTCAAGAAACGTCGTTCGTGACTTTGGCTATGCACTTTGCACGGGGCCCGTGGTCCGCCACGCTGTTTGCGCTCAGTATGATATTTTCGAACGTGGGTACCGCGATTGGCGAAGCGCTTGCCGCGCCATTGATTCCAGCATTTGGCTATTCAGGAGTGTTTTTCGGTCTTAGCGGTGTTTCGGCCACAAGTTTAATCGTGGCCCACTTTTTATTGCGGCAGTATTACAGCTCGAGTTCTAAAGCGCGCTCTTCAGCCAGTTCAGCTTTGCGTTCTTGAGAGGCCACTTTGGTTTCCCAAGTGCGCACCTGCTGAGAGAGTTTTCGTTGTTTTCCGCGCAAGGATTGGATGCGCTTTTGAGCTTGAGCCAAGCGAGCAGTGGCTGTTTTGTGGCGGTTTTTAAGCTGAGAATTTTCGCGATTTTGAGATCGGATTTCTTTGTTCATGTTGCGTTCAAGGTCGCGGGCCGCTGTTAAACGGTTTTGGGCCTGCTCAGTTTTTGATTTAAGACTATCGAGAGTCCCTTGCAATTTGTTGCGTTGAGCTTCGACTTTGCGAGCGGCCGTTTCGGTCTTCTTTGCTTGGTCATAGACACGGGCGAATTTTTTGCCTTCGCGATCTATTTTTCCATTTAACGACCGACTTTCTTTTGCAAGAGATTTGATCTGTGATTCAAGAAGGCGAGTTTGCTTTTCTAGCTCTTTGGATTCTTTGCGAGCCTGCGCTTCCATTTGTTGTTGATCATAAACTTCCATGGCTTCGGTTTCGACTTCAACGCTCAATTCTTCAGTAGATTGAGCAAAACTTGAATGGCCGGTGCTAACAAGCGCTAACGCAGTTATGGAGCTCAATGCCCATTGACTTAAAAGTCGCCAGTTTGAGATCGCGTCTGTGTTGGATTTTGAAGTGTTGTTCATATTCATTACCTTCATAGTTTTAGAGTTGCTGCCAAACTTCCCTGTTCAGGCCCATACGCGGACCCATGCCGTTTCACTATCTCTATCAGCAACCTGGATGCCCTTGACAGCATAGCGCTTGTTCGAATTGAGGGTTTTGGGCCTGTAGGCTTTTTAGGGTCGGTGCCCAATTTTGGCTCCAATAGGGACTCGGCATCTAGACAGGCGCGACGTGGGCCTATAAGTTGTTCGCCTATGAGGGGACCTATTTACATTTTCAGCCTGATTCGGGCCTGGCTCGTGATTGTGTGGGTGGTGATCTTTACGCCGCCGCTTTCTCTGCTAGTGATCACCACCTCATCCCTAATTCGCTGGCGTAGACTTGATGATTTCATTATTGATTACCTCTGGTCGTGGCCTGTCCTATATTTGGCGGGCATTCGAGTTGAAGTGTCGGGGCAAGAAAATGTCACAGCTGGAAAAAAGGGCTGTTTGCTCCTCTTTAACCATTCTAGCTTTATGGACATCCCCGTGCTTTATGCCTGCTTCCCGCGGACCTTTAGGTTTGGCGCTAAAATAGAGCTGTTTAAAGTTCCCTTTTTCGGGCGTGCGATGCGATCAGTGGGAGTT
>JBGSQJ010000428.1:0-14523 GCA_041738165.1 Bdellovibrionales bacterium | reverse complement strand
GGCTCCTTGTCTGATCTAGGGCTCGACTTCTGGTTAGGAGGGTCTAGATTAAGACAAGGTGTAGCACGAAGTTTTCATAATATTGATCAATTTCACCGAAAATGAAATGTTGGCAGCGTGGTGAACCAAAATGGATAAGCGTAAGAAACTGTTTAAGAAAAACCAAGATGACGTGCATTTGCGCTCCCATTACCTCGGGCCGTCGCATCGCTTTGCCAATTGGGTCGATGATATTGGTTTTGATAAGTCCGGTGTTTTTCGCAAGCTCAGCGCCTTCGACCAAAAGTTCAAACTTAAGATTCGATCACTCATTTTTATTTTTTGCTTACTACTCTCGTTTGTAATTTTCTGGGATGTGGATGTGCAATACGACGTCGAACTTGGAGACGTTGCCCCGGCGGACATCAAATCGACCATCTCGTTTCAAATGATTGATGTCACGGGCACCGAAGCAAAAAAAGCACTCGCAGAAAGTAGTATTGCTCCTGTTTTTGATTTTGACCCCAATATCTATGAAAATCTGATCAACAGAATCTACAAGAGTTTTCGAACCATGCGCAAAGAAGTGCGCGCTATTCGGTGGTCGGGCTCGGCCTCTAAAAAAGAAGAAGATATCAAAGAATTCAATCGCTTTAAACCCATGTTTGAACGTGAACTTGGCATCGAGGTGCCTGATCGGCTGTTTGAATGGCTGACCGAAAATCGTTTTTCCGCTCCCATTGAAAACATTCTGATTCGCGCACTCGTCAAATGGTCGGGGCGAAGAATTATGGACGGGCAGGGCACTGATTTTGATCGACCAGAATCCCAGCTGATGGTGCGCGTGTTGAGTCCTGGGCAAAAGCTGGGCGAAGAATTCACCGTTCGCAGAAGTGATGTCTTCGACATTCGCAAGCGCAGTGAATTTAGCTTTGATGGCGTGCTGGGGGTTGAAAGACTCTCACCTCGAGACAAGCGGGCCGCTATGGATATGGCCCATTTGCTTTTGGTTCCCAATTTAAATTTCAATCGGCAAGAATCGCTGGATCGAAAGAGAAAGGCCACGGACGCCGTTTTGCCTGTTCAGGTCTCAATCAAAAAGGGCCAAACTCTAGTGGCCGCAGGGTCAGTCATTCAGCCGCTGCAAATGGCGTTGATTGATGAGCTCAATCGTTTAAGAAGCGCCAAGCGCACCGACTTTGTGTCAGTGGTCGTGGCCTTTTTGTTGATGGTTCTCGTGACCGTTTTCTTTTCTTATTTTCGTCGAACCGTGACCACGAGGCTTAGAGTGAATCGCAACGACATATTGGCGATGAGCGCTGTGATCTTGTTCGTTGTGGCGATGATGAAGTCCTATATGTTTATCACGGACGCCGTGTTTGCCTCGCGCTCGGACTCATTGCCAATGAACTCTCTGATTTACGCAGCTCCCATTGCCGCGGGCCCTATGTTGATTGGCCTATTGATTTCATCAGGTGAAATCGTTTGGCTCTTCAACATCTTTTTGTCCATCACTTTGGCACTTATGGTGGGCGTTGAGTTCAATTTTGCGATTTTGTTGCTCTCGGCAATTGGCGGAATCGCAGCGGCTAGAGGCGTTCACTCCTGCACAAAGCGAAATGATATTTACTGGGCCGGGTTTCGCACCGGAGCGGTGAATGTCGCCGTGCTGAGTGCGGTGACCTTTCTTCATCCGAGCGAGGACTTTTCGGTTTTCGGCATGCTGGCTTGGAATTTGCCATTGGGTTTTGCTGGTGGAATTTTTTCGTCGCTGGTGACGATGGCGCTCATCCCTCTTTTTGAATCGGTATTCAGCTACACCACCGATGTGAAACTGCTAGAGTTATCGAGTTTGAATCATCCGCTCATGAAAAAAATGATCGTCAAAGCTCCTGGGACTTATCACCATTCGTTGGTGGTGGGTAGCATGTGTGAAGCCGCGGCTGAAGCGATTGGCGCCAACCCCTTGCTCGCCAAGGTTATGGCTTACTATCACGACATCGGTAAAATGGAGCACGCCCAATATTTTATTGAAAACCAAAGGCCTGGTGTGAACCCACATGATCACGTCAGCCCGTATATGAGTCGAACGATCCTAGTTGCTCATGTGAAAGATGGAGCTGAGATGGCTTTTAAGCATAAGCTTGGCGAGCCGATCACCGATGGAATTTTGCAGCACCATGGCACTACGCTCATCAACTATTTTTACAATCGAGCCATTGATGGGCAAGATGCGAGCATCGACACAGTTCATGAAGAGGACTTTCGCTATCCTGGCCCCAAGCCTCAATTCAAAGAGGCGGCGCTGCTCATGCTGGCCGATTCGATTGAAGCCGCGGCCCGTTCTATTGAAGAGCCCACAGCTGGAAGACTGTCATCGCTCGTGAGAAATATCATTCAAAGTAAGTTTATTGATGGCCAGCTCGAAGAGTGTGATTTGACGCTTCGGGATCTCAGCGACATCGAAGAAATTTATCGCCGTGTGATTTTGGGCATTTATCATCAACGAATAGATTATCCAACGGCACCGTCGGCGCAAAAGCGCTTGCCTCCGGCGCTGCCGCCGGGCTCAATGGCCCACCGAGGTTCAAGAAAAAAAGGCGCCGTTCAAACATGAAGCTGCTCTTTGTCAACTCGGCCAAAGCCAAAGTGTCTCGTATTTGGGTCGCGGATTGGCTCAAGCGTATGAGCCGAGTCTTGGCCAAAGAGTTTGGTTATCGGCTAAGTGACCAGGAGCTGGTGGTGGCCATCGTCAGCGAAGATGAGATGCGCCGCCTCAATAAAACCTTTCGAGGGCAAAACAAGCCCACTGACATTTTGAGCTTTGAATCAGCGGAGCCTCAGGTTGTCGGTGAACTTGTCGTTTGCATCGAAGAAATCAAAGCCAATGCGAAGCAGTCCAAGCTGACGCATCAACAAGAGCTGGGTTACATGCTGATCCACGGTGTTCTGCATTTGCTGGGATTTGATCACAACACCAAACGGGCCGAAAAACGCATGTTTGCCATGCAAGATTTGGTTTTTGAAAATTTGAATAGGCGTTGATTTAAGCGCACCTAAGCACTAGTATTGGCCCGTAATGTCATTATCCACTCAACAGTACGAAGTTCGTACGAAGCTCAATGAGATCAAAGAGAAGACCACCGAGTTGCGGAGGTATCTTTGACGTCGACATCAAAGAAAAACGTCTTTTAGAGCTCGATCAAAAAGTTCAAAATCCTGGCATTTGGAACGATCATCACGAGATGCAAAAGATCAACCAAGAAAAGACGCTGCTTGAAAAATCAGTTCAAGGTTTTCATGTTCTGAATCGGCAGATTGACGATGCCATTGTACTTTTAGAGATGGCCGTTGAGGGTGGTGACGAAGAGTCGTTTCAGGAAGTCGTTGCCGAGTTAACAGCCATTCTAAAAAAAATCGATGAATTGGAATTGCAAAGCCTGCTGAGTGGCGAACTCGATTCGAACAGTTCCTATATTTCGATCAATTCTGGAGCTGGGGGCACCGAAGCGCAAGATTGGGCCGCGATGCTGCTCAGAATGTACACAAGGTGGGGCGAAGCTCAGGGCTTCCGAGTGGAAGTGCTGAGTTTGAACGATGGCGAAGAAGCTGGGATCAAGTCGGCCACACTCTTAATCGAGGGGCCTTATGCGTATGGGCATTTGAAAGCGGAGTCTGGGGTTCATCGCCTTGTTAGAATTTCGCCGTTTGATTCGAATGCGAGAAGACACACCAGTTTTGCTTCGGTGTACAGCTGGCCCGAAATCGATGACACGGTCGACATTCAGATTAAGGATGAAGAGTTGAGGGTCGACACTTACCGCTCGAGCGGTGCCGGAGGTCAGCACGTCAACCGCACAGACTCAGCCGTTCGGTTGACCCATTTGCCTTCGGGAATCGTGGTGCAATGTCAAAATCAGCGCTCGCAACACTCCAATCGTGACAAAGCCATGAAGATGCTTAAGGCGGCACTTTATGAAAAAGAATTAGAAAAGCGCAAAGAAGAAATGGAAGCCATCGCGGGTGAGCGAAAGGCCAATGAGTGGGGCAGTCAGATTCGTAGTTATGTGCTTCACCCCTATCAATTGGCCAAAGATCACCGCACTGGGTTTGAATCGGGTAATCCGGCAGCTGTTCTCGATGGAGAAATAACAGACTTCATGCAGAGTTATTTGAAGTCAGAAGCACTTAAAAAAGGGACGGCGGCGAGTTCATGAGTATGAAGCCTGCCGGTATCAAAACAGCCTGGTGGCTGGGCTTAAGATATTTTGGCAGCTGGAGGCAGTTTTTCAGCCTGCCCATATTGCTGAGTTTGATTGGTATGATGATAGGGGTCGGCTCTTTGGTCGTTTCGATGGCCGTCTTTAGTGGATACACGGCGACTCTTGAGCGCACAGTTCAAGATGCAGTTGGACACATTTTGGTTTTTAAGAAGGGTTCCAATAAACCAGAAGAGCTGCTCAAAGAGATTGAGCCGATGGTGGACGACTTGGTTGCGGCAACTCCGTTTGTTTATTCAGAGGCTGTGATTGCCGGGAAGGGTAAAATCGGCGGTGTCGTGATCGAAGGGGTTGAAGCGGGCTCTGTTCATAAAGTCTTGAACCTTAAGTCTCGGCTTATTGAAGGAGTCGCCGACGTGGGTACAGGCGAAGACGGAATACCGACAGTATTGATTGGCAAAGGCATCGCCAAAAAGTTTGAGCTCAAACCTGGTGACATGCTCAATCTCGTCGTTCCGTTGACAAATGAGTTTCAGGCCAATCGCTTTCGCCCCAAACTTGGCAAGTTCAAAGTGGCGGGCGTGATCAATTATGGTCGGTATGACTTCGATGCCAGGTATGTGATTATGGAACTCTTGCAGGTCCAATCTTTCGTTGAACTTGGCGACCGTGTCACGGGCTTTCGCTTGAAGATCAAAGATCCGAGCCGTGCCAGGCAGTTGGCTATGCAAATTGTCAATGATCATAGTCCGCTCTTTTGGGCTCGAGATTGGCAAGAGGTGAATCGCAACTTGTTCGAGGCTGTAAAGCTCGAAAAGGCTGTTTTATTTTTTATCCTTATGATCTTGGTGGTGGCGGCCGCGTTCAACATCGCGAACACCTTGTTTATGGGTGTGGTTCAGCGGTACCGAGACATCAGCGTGCTCAAAACTTTGGGTGCGCCCAACTCGATGATAAGGCAAATTTTCATATTTCAAGGCTTAGTGGTGGGGTTTATGGGATCACTGGCCGGAATCGCGCTTGGGCTCGGTCTTTGTCAAATCTTCGAATGGGCGCAGGGACATTGGCAAATTATTCCGCCAGATGTGTACAAGTTGGATCACATCGATCTTGAAGTGCGCTTTCTTGATTTGCTGGGCATTGTGGGTTCTTCTTTATTTGTGAGTTTGATTGCCACTTGGGTGCCTTCGAAAAAAGGCTCAAGGATCACGCCCATTGAAGGATTGAGGTACGATTAATATGGTTCGCGCAGTGCGTATCAAAAAACAGTTTGGCCAGTTGGAAATATTAAAGGGGCTTGATTTCGAAATCGCAGGTGGTGAGGCCGTTTCTATTGTCGGAGCTTCGGGTGCTGGCAAAAGTACTTTTTTGCATATCTTAGGTACTCTCGACAGGCCAACTTCGGGTTCGGTTTTTTTCAACAATGAAGACCTCTTTGGAAAATCGGATGCCTCGCTTTCGGAGTTTCGTGCTCAGAAACTTGGGTTTGTTTTTCAGTTTCACCATTTGCTTGGCGAATTCACTGCGATCGAGAATGTGATGCTGCCGGGGCGGATTGTGGGAATGTCAGTTTCAGAGTGCCGAAGCCGGGCGGCGAGCCTTTTGGACTACCTCGGGCTTGGCGATCGGCTTGAGCACTACCCCTCGCAACTTTCGGGCGGCGAGCAGCAGCGTGTGGCCATCGCTCGTGCATTGTTTCATAGGCCCCCTTTACTTTTGGCCGATGAACCAACAGGAAATTTGGACAGTGCCAATTCCGCTAAAATTCAGGATTTATTCTTTCAACTGAAAGAGGAGCTGGGGCTGACCCTGGTTGTGGTGACGCACGATTCGCGCTTTGCGGCGCGATTTCCACGCAGTGTTCGCATGAACGATGGCCATTGGGTCTTTTAAATCGCGCTTTGACAGACTATTCAGTTTTGGGTACTTTGGCGTTTAAGTTTAATAAGTGCGTAAAACGACTTAGGAAATCCATAATTGATTCAGCTTCCCACAGGTTTTCATCTTAAGCGCTTAGGTTTTGCCTTGTGGCTGCTTGGCTGTCTGTTTTTTGGGTCCTGGGCTCTGACAGTCAACGCACAGGCGGGGCGCGGGCCTACGGTTCGAAAGATCGTGGTTCAGGGCAACAAAAAGATCGAGGCCGATGCAATTCGGGCCAAATTGATCACACAAGAGGGCACGCCCTATCGCGCCAGTTTGGTGCGCGAAGACATTTCGGAACTCTTTAAGCTCGGCTACTTTTACAACATCGAAGTCTCTAAAGCTGACAATCCGGCCGGGGTCACGCTGATTTACAAAGTGACCGAAAAACCCTCTGTCTCAGAAATCGAATACGAAGGGAACGAAGAGATCGACGATGACGAGCTTCGCGAAACCACAGGATTGAAACCGTATGAAATTTTAAATCCAACTCGAATCCGCGAAGCCACTGAAAAAATGGAGAAACTCTACGAAGACAAGGGTTTCTTTTTGGCGCGAATTTCGAGCAAGATTGTACCGACGGGCGAAAATGATGACGTGAAGTTAATATTTAGCATTCAAGAAAATGATAAGGTTCGGGTTAAACGTGTTAGTTTCATTGGCAACCGAAAGCTGACCTCAACAAAACTTAAGTCGGTTATGGCCACTCAAGAGGGTGGATTCTTCAGTTTTGTTTCGGGCTCTGGCGCCTACAAACAAGACGCCTTTGATCGCGATGTTCAGATTCTGAATGTGCTTTATTACAACGAGGGTTACGTTCAAGTGAAGGTGGACCGCCCGCAAGTTTACGTGACTCCGGATAAAAAGGGCATCTACATTGCAATTCGAATTGAAGAAGGCGAACAATTCAAAGTGGGCTCGGTGGATTTTACGGGCGACCTGCTTTTCACTCGTGAAGATTTGTTTGAGTCAACCTCAATAGAAGAACAAGAGATTTTCAAATATCAAGTTTTGCAAGACGATTTGAAGTCGCTGCAGGCGAAGTATGGAGACCTTGGCTATGCCTATGCGAATCCGATTCCACGCACGCGCATTCGTGAAGCCGACCGTGAGGTGGATATCACATTTGAAATCGACAAAGGCCAAAAAGTCTATTTGAACCGAATTTCAACAGTGGGCAATTCAAAGACCAGAGACAAAGTGGTTCGCCGTGAGCTTCGTATTCGTGAAGGTGAGCTTTACAATGAGACGCGCAAGCGCGAATCGATCGAGAACGTCAAGCGACTTGGATTTTTCGAAGAGGTGAATTTCAATACGAAGGCGCCTAAGGGCCGCGAAGATCTCATGGATATCGACATTGTCGTGAAAGAGCGCAACACGGGCACGATTCAAGTGGGAGCCGGGTATTCGGACTTCAATGGTTTTGTGTTCAATGGTCAGGTGAATCAAATCAACTTCATGGGGCGCGGTCAAAAATTGGGAATCTCGGTCGACTTAAGCAAACGTCAATCGCTTTACAAGGCGAGTTTTACCGAGCCCTACTTCTTTGATACCGAATGGTCGGTTGGCGGCGATCTTTATCAAAGCCAAAGAAACTTGGCCGACTATGACGAAACAAAAACGGGCGGCGCAATGCGAGTCGGACATCCGCTCGCACCCTATTTGGATGGATTTATTCGCTATAAGCTCGACGAAACACTTTTGTCAGTGGATAGCGGGAGCGGGGACCCCGATTTGTTCCCGGTGGCCAGTGCAAACGGCACCACCAGTTCTGTGACATTTACGCTCGAATACGACAAACGAGATGACAGATTTGCTCCAACAAAAGGGATATTCAGTAGCGTTTCATTGGAGTACGCGGGGATAGGCGGCTCGAAAGACTACACTAAGGGATTTGGTACGTTTCGCTATTATAAATCTTTGATTGCGGACTTGGTCTGGCGAAACAATTTGACCTATGGCTTTATTTCATCAAACGATCCAGGCAAGGATCCGCCATTCAACGAACTGTTTCTACTCGGTGGTGCGAATAGCTTGCGCGGATACGACTGGTTTTCAGTGGGACAACGCAAAGAATCGCGAAAACGCTACGATGAAGCGATCGCCTCAGGCTCGTCGGCGTCTGATGCTGAAATCGAGGCCTTGAGACCTTTTGGGGGAACTCAAGAGCTATTTTATAATCTTGAGCTGCAATTCCCGATGATTTCTGAAGCCGGCATCAAAGGCGTTGTTTTTTATGATGTGGGTGAGGCAGACAACGAACTCATCTTGCGAAACTTTAGGCAGAATTTTGGTTTTGGCTTTCGTTGGTTTTCGCCCATTGGACCGCTACGATTTGAGTGGGGCTTTCCCTTGGATAGAAGGCCACAGTTCGGTGAGGACGCAGTTAACTTTGAATTTGCGATCGGATCTCCATTTTAACTATGGGGCAGTGCGGTGTCAGCCGGGGTAGGCGTAGGCAAGCTGAGCACAACTGGATATACCTGATCGCATGAACATTTTGGAGGTATTCCCATGTTAAAGAAATTTTGGGCATCGATCGCATTGGCTCTTTTTGCATTGGTGCTTATGTCACCGCCCTCTTTTGCGGCTGACACTAAAATCGGCTACATCGATATGCAAAAGGCCATTCAAGAAACTTCGGCTGGTAAAAAAGCCAAAAGCGAACTCGAGGCTGAGTTCAAAAAGAAAAAGGCCGTATTAGAAAAACTAGAAACAGATATTAAGAAAAAAGGCGAAGACTTCGAAAAGCGTTCGATGGCGATGAACGAAGCGGCTCGAGCCAAGAAGCAACAAGAACTTCAGGGCGATATGCGCAATTACCAAGAGCTTGCAACGAAGAGTCAGATGGAGATTCAAAAGCGCGAGCGTGAATTGACTCAACCCATAGTTAAAAAGCTTCGTACAATCATTGACGAGTTGGCCGAAAAGCAAAGTTTCACGATGATCCTAGAAAAATCTGAAAACAGCGTCATGTGGGCCAAAAAAGATTTGGATCTTACAGAAGAAGTGATCAAAGAGTTCAACAAACGAAAATAGGGACGGCTGTGTTATCTACTGTTGATGTGCTTAGACTTATTCCGCACCGGTATCCGTTTTTGTTGGTGGACCGAGTGATTTCATTGGATCTCACGACTGATCCAAAGTCTCGGGCGGGGCAAAAGATTGTGGCTTTGAAAAACGTCACGGTGAATGAGCCCTATTTTCAGGGGCATTTTCCGGATTTGCCCATCATGCCTGGGGTCTTGCAAATTGAGTCAATGGCTCAAGCCGCCTGCCTGGCATATGTGCGTCCCGGTGATCCGGAATGGGATTTTTTCATCGGAACTGTGCAAGAAGCCAAATTTCGAAAGCCCGTGGTTCCCGGAGACACATTGACGTTATATGCAGAGATCATCAGGGATCGCGGATCGATGATTGTGATCAAAGGCCGCGCGGAAGTTGAAAAGCATGTTGTGGCTGAGATGCAAATACTAGCTAAAGTCAGCCCACGAACAAAGAGGGGCGGCTAATCATGGCTAGCCAAATTCATGAGTCGGCGATTATTGGCAAAGACGTTGAGTTGGATTCAGACGTCGTCATTGGACCCTACGCGATTTTAAAAGGGTCTGTGAAAATTGGATCGGGAACGCGGATCGACTCGCATGTGGTCGTGGGTTCGGATCATGGTGTTGTTCAAATTGGTAAAGGCAATCATCTATTGCCTGGGGCCATGGTGGGCGGACCGCCTCAAGATTTAAAGTACAAGAATGAGCCGACCCGTTTAGAGATTGGTGACGGCAACACGATTCGCGAGTTTGTTACGATCAATGTGGGCACCGCGACGGGCGGCGGAGTCACTCGAATTGGGAATCATAATCTTTTGATGGCCTATGTGCACGTCGCCCACGATTGTCAGCTTGGAAACAATATTGCAATTGCCAATACCACGAATTTTGCGGGCCACGTTCATGTCGAAGATTTTGTGCGCATTGGTGGAGTTTGCAGCTTCAATCATTTTATCACCGTAGGAAAGTACGCCTTTATAGCTGGAGATAGCGCAGTCAACAAAGACATTATGCCGTTCACAATGGCGCAAGGAAAATATGCCGTGTCTCGAGCGCCAAATTCGATCGGACTTGAGCGTGCAGGATTTGCAAAAGAGGAAATCGAAAATATTCGCCGAGCGGTGAGACTGATCACCAAAGGCAATCGAACTATAGAAGAGGCGTTGCAAGAAATTGAAACCGAGTGCACGCCTTCAGAACATATTCAGTACCTGACAAGTTTTATTAAAAAGTCAGAGCGAGGAATCGCGCGGTGAAGCTGAGAACAGCGGTTGTAGGGGTTGGGCATTTAGGCCGGTTTCACGCCCAAAAACACAAAATGTTAGACTCGGTCGAACTCGTGGGAGTTTGTGATTCTGACTTCGAAAAGGCCAAGTCGGTCGGCAAAGAGTTGGGCGTTGAGGGCTTCTCGGACGTAAATGAGCTTATTGCACGCGGCGTGAAAGCCGTGACGATTGCGGCGTCAACCCCGGCTCACTATGATCTCGTAAAATTTTTTATTTCAAATGGTGTACACGTATTAGTTGAGAAACCAATTGCGTCGACCACCGTTCAAGCCGAAGAGCTGTGCGCCCTCGCCGAGAAAAATGGCATCAAACTTCAGGTTGGACACGTTGAACGTTTTAATCCGGCGTTTCAGGCCGCCAAAAAAAAGCTGACCAAACCTTTGTTTATCGAGTGCCATCGGTTGGCTCCATTCAAGCTTCGCAGTACAGAAGTGGATGTTGTTCTCGACTTGATGATTCACGACATCGATGTTGTGTTGTCTCTGGTGAACAGTGAGCCGGTCAAAGTTTCGGCGGTCGGAAGCCCAGTTTTGACGAAGACGCTGGATATTGCCAATGCTCGAATCGAGTTTGCCAGTGGGGCCGTGGCAAATCTCACCGCTTCGCGCGTGTCTCAAAATGCGCAAAGAAAGTTTCGCGTGTTTCAGCCCGATCAGTATGTGTCGATAGATTTTCAATCAGGCGAGGTCAATTTGCTCACCAAAACTGGGGAGTTCACGGAGGGTGAAATTCCGTTGGATCACGAGCAATTGAGTCTAGAAAAGGGTGATGCACTTTTTGAAGAGACCAAGGGATTTGTTGAAGCTGTCATTCACAACAGTCCGGTGCCCGTCTCTGGTGTCGACGGCATGCGAGCCCTTCGGCTTGCAGAGATGATTATTGAAGATGCCCTCAAACGAATCCAGTAAAATTTTAATTGTTGCGGCCGAAGCTTCGAGTTGCCTTTATGCGCGACGACTTTTGGAGTTATGGCGGGCCCAAGGGCTGAACGTAGAAGCGTTTGGAGTCGGCGATGAGGCCATGGCCAAGATCGGATTTGAGAACTTGGCGAAGGCTGAAGATCTTGCTGTGGTTGGGCTACAAGAAGTGTTCGCTCACTGGAGCGTAATTAAAACTGCATTTCACAAGTTGGTCGCGGCCGCGCAGCTACGCAAACCCCAGGTCGTGCTTCTTTTGGACTATCCCGGTTTCAACCTGAGATTGGCTAAACGGCTTAAAAAAATGGGGCTGCCCATTGTTTATTACATTTCGCCGCAAGTTTGGGCTTGGAAAACGGGACGTGTGAAGTTGATTCGCGAAACCATAGATCGAATGCTAGTTGTCTTGCCATTTGAGAAAGAGTTCTACGCGAAGCATGATATGCAGGTCGACTTTGTGGGCCATCCCTTGCTCGACGAGATGTCTGAAGAACTCTTGTCGAAGGAATTTCAAGCTGAGCGTAGGGCTCGCTATGGTATCAGAGATTTCGATCTTGTGCTGGCGCTCATGCCGGGCTCGCGCCGATCTGAATTGCGTCACCACCTTGAAACTCAGCTTCGCGTGGCGGAGCGCCTGCAAAAGAGATTGAAAAATTTAAAGGTGATGCTTTTTGTGGCGCCTGGTTTTGACAAGGACGAGCTACTAAAAGGCGCGGGAGAGCTCAGCTCTTCCATTATTTTAGTGAAAGACGAACCGTTTAAGATGATCAGTTTGGCTGATGTGATTTTGTGCGCATCGGGTACGGCCACACTCATGGTGGGCCTCATGCTTAAACCAATGGTTGTGATGTACAAAATGAACGGGTTGACCGCCTGGTTGGCTAAGCGAATCGTCAAATCTACGCGTTTTTTTGCCCTCATCAATTTGGTGCTCGATAAAAAAGTAGTTGAAGAGTTGTTCCAAGGTGATGCGAGCGTTGAGCGTTTGGAGCAAGAGCTTTTTGATCTTTTAAGTGACCCCAATAGACGCTCAAATTTGGCTGTTGAACTGAGTCAAGCGCGTCACAGGCTTGGGACAACAGGAGCGACCGAAAGAGTATCTGAAATCGTGAGCGGCTACTGGGGGAAAGTGAAATGATCACTCCCATTTTGGGGTGGCCCCTATCCATTCTTTATGGATGGATAGTGAGGTTTCGAAACCGTCTCTACGACAAAGGAATACTTTCTGCATGCAGTGCCAGTGTTCCCGTGATTTGCGTGGGCAATGTGACCGTAGGGGGGACGGGCAAGACCCCAGTGACGCTAGAGTTGGCTCGGCGTTTGGTGGCTCGGGGTTTGCGGGTCGGAATCGTTTCTCGAGGCTATGGCCGAAAGACTTCGGGAATATGTGAGGTGAAAACAGGGCCAATGGCCGCGTCCCTTTATGGCGATGAACCCGCCTTGCTTAAGTCGGCGTTTCCGGATCTACCGGTGTGGGTTGGAAGTCACCGCATAAAAACCATTCGAGCCATGCAAGTCTCTCATGAAGTTGACATCATCGTTTGCGACGATGCCTTTCAGCATCGCGCTTTGGCCCGCGACTTGGATGTGGTGCTTTTGGACGCACAAGATGGACCCGATCAGTACAGAGGCCTTCCGCTTGGGCGAGCCCGTGAACCCTTGGCGGGTGCGCTCAAACGAGCCGAGATGATCTTTCTAACAAAGAGCAATTTGGTTGATCGCGGCGAGCTGCTCAGAAATCTCAATTGGTTGAATCAGCTGTCGGACCACTCGATTTTTTTGTTGGAGTATCGACTTGAAACTCTGACCACAGTGCTCGGCGCTCAAGAGGTGGCTTGGCCAGCAAAAGTCGTTTTGTGCTCGGCCATTGCTCGTCCAGAGGCGTTTGAAAAAATGGTCAGTGAATACTCTCAAGTGGCCGGGCGTGAGAATTTTAGAGATCATCATTCGTTTACTAAAAATGATGTATTGAATGTGCAAAGAAAGATGAAATCAGTCGGCGCCGAAGCGGTCGTGGTCACGCGAAAGGATGCGCCAAAATTGGCGCAACTGGGAGTGCCATTAGAAGGTTTTTTAGTTGCCGATATGAGCGTGCATTTTGCCAGTGGGGTTGAGGAGCTGAATGAGGCATTGGATCGGGTTTCTCGGAAAAACGGTTAGCGGCATTTTGGTGTTGTCGCCCAGATTTTTGCGCTCGTTTGTCGCGTGGGTGCTCTCAAGCCTGTGGTTCGACGTGTTTCGGATTCGGCGCAGCGTAATTTTAGACAATATTAAAACCGCGTTCCCTGATTTGAATAAAAGAGACCGCGTTCGGTTGGGCCGTAAGAGCATGCGGAACCTCGCCCTGAATTTTGTCGAATACAGTTATTTGCCATGGCTAGATCGATTGTCTTTGGAAGAGCATTTTGAATTTGAAAACTTGGAGCTGTTTGAATCGGCTCTAGCCGAAAAAAAGGGTGTCTTGCTTTTAACTCTGCACATGGGCCATGGGGACCTCGGGGTAGCTGGGTTATCCCTTAAGGGCTACAAGATGGTGATGGTTTCAAAGTTTTTTAAACTGAAGTGGCTCAACGACATATGGTTCGGTATGCGTGAGAGGTTGGGGACGCGGTTTATTCCACCTCGAGACAGCTCTTACCGTCTTCTTAAATCACTAAAAGAAAAGGCGGCGGTGGTGATTCCTCTTGACCAATTTACTGGACCTCCGATTGGCGTTCGCACCACCTTCTTTGGTCGAGAAACGGGAACAGCTGCAGGTTTAGCTCTTATGGCCGAGCGCTCAGGGGCGCCGGTTTTGTCGGTCTACACAATTCGGCAGGCCGATGGGCGGCATCTGATCCGATTCTGCAAACGATTTGCGCAGCCCAATAGGCAGGTTCAGTCGCTCGAACTGACGACTCAGAGTTACAACGACGAACTCGAGGTCTTCGTAAGAAACTTCCCGGAGCAGTGGATGTGGCTGCACCGACGTTGGAAAACGTATAAATTCTAGCGATCTGGTTAGGTCTTCTGTTACCATCTTCGTATGTATCGGCGAATGGTCTTTATAAGCTTTATATTTGCGGTTTTCTATCTAAGCGGTTGTGCGGGAAGAGTGCTGCAATTTGAGCAGGCCGAAGAAATTTTGAAAGTCGACGAATTTGAAGATAAGGTC
>JBGSQJ010000407.1:0-6927 GCA_041738165.1 Bdellovibrionales bacterium | reverse complement strand
CGAGGCCGTTTTGGCCGCACCAAGTGTCGTGAGCGGCGCTTTGGCATCGACCAGATGCATGCCAACCACGCGGTTCTTGTATTTGTGCTCAATCTGCAGCGCTATTTTTTTCATCTCACTACCTCAAGTACTCGATAGATTCTAAAAAGCCGGTTTCAAATTGATTGTTCACTTTGTACAAAGGGATAAACTTCACGCCTCTTTTTTGCAGAAGGTAAGCTCCATCAGGTGAGCGAACCTGACCGTCAATGTCGGTTTCATCAAAATTCACCTCTTGCGTTTTTGCCGCAGATTTTTTACCGCTTGCATTGGCCATCACCAACGGTGCAACCAGAAAAGAGAGAAGAATTAGATATCTCATTGAGCCACCTTTTGGTTACTGTCGGTTGCCGTCGGCTTTCTGTCAGAAACCTTTTTGTTTTTTTGAGCCATTTGATTTTTCAAAGACTGAATCTTTTCTTGAACACTTACATCAGGCATGTGGTCCACTGCCTGAGCCAATCGTCTTTGCTCGAGTTCCTTGTAAGAAGCGAGAGCTTGAGTCGGACTGTTGAGCTGCTTTTCGTAAAGACCGGCTAGAGCCCACCTCGATTGAAACTCTCTCGGCTGGGCCTTGACCGCCCTCACCAAGTAATCTTCTGCTCCGACCCAATCTTGCTTGTTCGTTAGCACTGTGGCCATTCCCATTAGAGCGGCCCAGTTTTTGGGCTCTGCTGATAGCGCCTTGCGCAGATATTTTTCGGCACGCGAGTAGCTCTTTTCGACCAGGGCCAACTGAGCCACAAACACATGAGCCTGAGTCAAACTGGCATTCAAATCAGACGCCTTAATCAGTGACGCTTTGGCTTCTGATTCTAAGCCCTGGAGCCATTGAACCCTTCCGAGCTCATAGTGAAAGAGACCTTCGTTCGGAGATTTTTTCAATGCCAACTCGAGCATCCAGGTCGCCCTTGTGTAGTCTTTTCTCGAAGCCGCTTCGAGACTCAAATAGTATGCCCCCCAAGGCGTAAGTGGTGCATGAACGGCCAGGTGATCGCCAATTTCGCGAACCTGACTCCATCTTTCAGATTGCACACAAGCATTAGCCAACACGGTTTGGTCGCGCCAGCTCAAGCTTTTCCAGCCGCCGCTCAAAGAGCAAGGCTTAGACCCCCGGTAGTTTGAGATGGTTTGCGTCTCCACTTTTTCGCTATAGGTCGGTTTTGTCTCTCCGCCAACTGTTGCCGATCCCGGTGCCTTTTGAGGCGTCGTCGCACAGCCGGCAAAAAACAAAGCAGCAACAACTAGAATCGAATACTTTAGAGTCTTCATCGCCCCACCCCCGCAACCAATGGCAGTGCCATATCTGGCACCGCGAATCGAACAGCCGTTTCTGGACTCTGGGTTTGGTTCACGCGCGCCAGGCGGTTCTCGAGGCGCGACAATGAGTCGTCCAAAAATTTTTGTTTACGAGCAAACTCGACGGCTTGAGCCAAAGCCTCTACACCCTTCTCTTCAAGAGGAATGACGAGATTGCTGATCTCAGATCTAAACACCTGCTCATCAGCCTCACTCAGCCCTTTTGGTGTTGGCATTGTTCGCAAAGCCTCGACGTAGTGGGCATAGCAATCATAAAGGGCCTCAAAAGCCTTAACTGAAACTTTTGGATTTCCATATTTAATTGATGTTTGCAGAGCGGTCTGCGCCTTGTCTAACTTTTCAGTTTTGATGGCCAAAACGGTTGCGACCTTTTCGGCCCTTGCCTTGACACTTGCAGAATAGAACTCTTGCATCAAAATCTGCGCCTGAACAAAACGAAGCCTAGCCTTGAGTGAGTTTTCAAGACCCGCCCCAAGATAGCGCTTAGCTTGGTCGAACGCCTCGCTGTATTTTTTAGAATCAAAAAGCCGCTCGACCATTTCAACCTTAGCTAGGTTCGCCTGTGGTTGAATATTCGAACTGATCATTGTCTGCAAAATCAATTGATGGCTTTCAGCACTGCCATAGGTTTTTTCTAAGACCTCGAGTTTCGCTAACACTCGGCTCTTCGAAGTCGGAACATCGCGCATAGTCTGACGGTAGACTCGGCGAGCGCCTATGGCATTGCCGTGAATGGCGAGAAAGTCACCCGCAAGCTCCATCCATCGATCTCTCGATTTGGCATCCCGTGCAGCTAACTTCTCAAGAACTCGCGCCGCATCTTCAAGCTGACCCATGTTTTCGTAAGTCTGGGCGGCCGTCAAAAGGGCATTTGTGGCCTCTTTTGCGGCGGGGTATTTATCTGCAAATTTTTCGGCCGATTGGGCTCCAGCCCACTCTTGACCTAAACGAACTTGCAGTTGAAAGGTGTTCCAAATGGCCTTTTCAGTTAAGCTTTGGTCAGTACTGGTTTTGGTGAACTGCACGTACTTTTTCAAAGCCTCTTCGAGATCTCCGCGTTCTTCAACTGATTGAGCTTCAAGAAAAAACGCTTGCTCGTTGAGCTTTTTGAGTTTGGTCTTGCGATCACCATCTGTGGTGCCGGCCAGTATCGAGTGCGTGAAGACTCGAATCCCTTTGTAGTCTTTTTTGATATTCAATATATCAAGATAGAGATCCTGGGCTTTTAAACCCTTCTCATGTTTTGGATAGGCCTTACCTAAAGACAAGAAAATCGGGGCGGCCTCGTCGTACTTCGAGCGCTCGTAGGCCATTAGGCCCAGCTTGTACTCAACGTCAGGTCTAAACTTACCCTTTGGATAATTTTTGATATAGTGCCCGGCCAACTTGTGAAACGACTTCTCATCAGAATCCGACCAAGTGCCTTTGTCCACAGCCTTTTCAAGACTCAAGACCGCGGCATAAGACGCATCATGGGTTTGAACTTCGGCGTAGTTTTCTGAAGCCTGACGAAATTTGTTTCTCGAAAACAGCAACTCGGCGTAAGTGAAACGCGCCTCACTGTATTCTTTCGAGGGCGGAGCCGTTTTTAAATATATAGCGAAACTCTGCTCAGACGCCTCTGCATAGCTAGGATCTGAAACCAGTTTTCGCCAAGCTTTGAGCCACTTGCGTGCTAGCTTAAGCGACGTTTCGTTTAAGGATTCTTGGCAAGACTTGAGCCACTCTTTTTTCTGCGTGCAAAGAGCTCGAAAGGCTTCTAGCCTCTCTACAGCCAAATCTTTTTTACGTAAATGATCGTAAGCCAAAACGAGATCGCGATGCACGTCGGGCAAGAGCGGAGAGTCTTTCATTTCAAGAACAAAGCGATCCAATACGACTTGCTGATCAGAATAGCGTGAGTGGCGAGCATAAAGATTTGCCATGCGAAGTAAGATTTGACCGACTTCTTGTTCACCCGCCTGTTTGTAAAAATACGAATACGCCTCTTTGGCCGGGTAAACATCTTCGAAAAAGAGAGTCATGTCGTTGAGAGCTTCTTTGCGAAGATCCAATCTTGAATCCAATTTCTCTTTTTCAACTCGCCGTCCAAAAGCCACGACTTCCTCGAGCTTCTTGAGGCCCTGTTTACCATCGCGAAGGTTGTAGTGAGTCCATGCCGATTTATAAAGACCATATGGATAAACTCTTGAGTTTGGAAACGCTTCGATCGCGTAAAAATGCGCCAGCGCATTTTTGAATTGGCCTCTATTGAACTCGATTTCGCCAACGGCAAGATGGGCATCGGGCACCAAATACGAACGTGAAAAACTGGCGATCAATTTTAAGTAAAGCTTTTCAGCGTTAGTCTCTTCATTGAGCGCTTGGTGCGCAAAAGCTTGATTGAAAAGCACAAGATCCATTTGAGAGTAACTTGGAAACTTCTTTTGAATGAGAGAATAGCTCTCGATGGCCAACCGAAGGCTGGACTGAGATGAGGCTTTGAGGAGCTTTCTGGGAGCCAGGCTGACTACCGTTTCGCTCTGACGGTGGATTTCAAAAAATCGATCTGTCTTAGACCTGCGCATATAAAGTTCGGCTAGCCGAAACTGCAAGTCGGGCTCTAACACTGTGCCCTTGTGTTTAATCAAAAGTTTTTTGATCTGACTAATGGCTTTGGTCTCTGAACGTGAGACGAGCATTTCGGCTTTGAGAGACTTAATCTCATTGCCCCGCTCATCCCCTTCAACAAGCTCTAAGTCTTTAAGAGGCACAGCTCGTTTTGTTTTTGCCAAAGCCTCGCCTGGATGTACCGAAATCCATCCCACAAGGCTCATGACTGCGAAAACCCGCATCGCTTTCATAATATTAAGAAACCCTCTTGTAAAACTCATCTTGCACTTGTTGGCTCAAACTCAAAAATTTAAATCCATATTCAATGGGTCTGTCGCCGTTGACAAATTTTTTGCTGACCACTTCGCAAGCCGCATTGAATGCCGGCCACTCTTGGTGCCGATGAAAGTGAAGCGTGAGCTGTTGGCCGGGGATCACCAATGCGTTGGCCATTTTTATGCCCACTCCACCTTTAGATATTTCAAAGCCCTGTCCGTTCCACAGGCTCAAATTGTCATGAACGATAATCTTGCCTTCATAAGGAACCCGCTTAAACTGCCTGGTGAGAAAAAGGTTCTTTGCCGAGTCCACTTCTTTTAGCATCTGCCGAATTGCTGAAGGCTGAAATTCACTCAGCTCCGCGGCGCGCTTCCAATCTGGAAGCGTGGAGTGCCAAACAAAATCAAAGGGAAAGAGAACTTTTTGCTGCATCATCTGAATCACTTCTTCAAAACCAAAAGGCCCAAAACGATTTTCGCCTTTGAGCACATACCAGTCTGAAACCTCGTGACCTGTCTTTGCGGCCATAATGGCCGGAGGCGTTTCGGTGATATCATTTTTGGGTGGCTCTTCAGACTTAACTTCAATTGAAGGGGGCCGGGGCGGTTTGTGACTCTTGAGTTTTTGCGCCAAATCCGGAAACTCCATCAAAAGAATCCAATCGTTTCTTTGCGTATCAAAAATATAGTCGAATAAATCCAGCTCACGAGCCCTAACCCGCTCAACAATATCATTGAGGCTCATCGCGCCGATTTCTTGCCCTTTGTGACTGACCGAGTACTTTGTCATTTTTGCTTCCCCCACATGCTCAATATCTATGTCTCCCAGAATTCACTATCGGACCTTGAGCTGGCTCTCTCAAGCCCCCACCCCAAAAAACACTAGGGATTCTCAATGGATGTACTCTGTTGAGGCATCTCGACCAAAGTCTCAAAATACTGTCGAATCCCTGAACGGCGCAGATTGAGATACTTTGCATAAGTTGCTAAAAAGCGTTGATGAAATCGACACCGCCCCCACTCGAGTGGATAATCTCAAAAATCCAAAATGAACCCTCACCGCTCGTGGCTTTTGACATAGATTCGACGCTTTTTTGTGTGAGTTCACGTAGCCAGGCCATCTTGAGAAGTCTGGCGCTCGATGCAGAATTTGCCAATCAATATGGACAGGCGGCTCGAGTCTTAGGAACCATCGAAGTCAGGCCAAGCGATTGGGGAATTCGCGAGGCTCTAAGTCGAACGAGAATAGCCGCCCAACCTGAACTGATCGAAAAAATTAGAAGATTTTGGAGAACACATTTTTTTAGCAACTCTTACCTGCATCATGACGTGATTTATGCTGGAGCTGCCGCCTACGTGCGGGCGGTAGAGGCCACTGGGGCCCGTGTGATCTATTTGACCGGAAGGTCGGGCCCGAATATGCGAGAGGGAACTTTGGAGCAATTGAAATTGCATGGCTTTCCGCTTTCATCTTCGGCAAACCTCATTATGAAACCAACCGAAAAGGGAAGCGACGAAACGTTTAAGGCTGTTCAACTCGAAAGCTTAGAGCCTCAGTATTCTTTTTGCGCTCTAATTGAAAATGAACCGGTGATTCTCACTGAAATTGAAGCCCGGCTGCCGCTGGTTAAGTTCGTGCATATGCGATCGACCCATTCTGGACGGGGTCAGGCCTCAAAATATTGGAAATGGATTGACCCCTCAGCCTTTCAGGAATGGAGTTCGCGCTTCGAGAGTTGATTTTGCCAAAGTCAACGAGGCCGCGATCAAAGAGTGTTTGATTTCACCTTTTGCGAGCTGACGATAAATTTCAGAAACGGGAATTCGCTCAACGGTTAGATCTTCAAATTTATCCAGTTTCTGAACTTCACTTAAAGTGCAATTCAAAGCCACGAGCGTGTGCAGTTTGTTGTTTTGCAGAGCTGGGTTTGGACAAAGAAAACCACAATCAATCCACTCATCGGCCGTGTAGCCGGTTTCCTCAGTCAGCTCTCTTTGACCGGCTTGCAAATGCCCGTTGTCCGATCGGTCCGTGGACCCACCAGGAATCTCTAAAAAAGTTTCACCGTAGGCCTGTCGGTATTGCCGCACCATCACCATCAATCCATCAGGCGTCACAGGAACAATATTGACCCAGTCGGCAAACTCAATGACGTAATAACGGGGCATAATGCGGCCATCTGGCAGCTCGCACTCATCAACTCGAAGTCTGAAGAGACCCAGTTTAAGCACTTCACTGGAACTCAAAGTTTTCCAACTAGACATTGGCCAGCTCCCTTTTTTGATCTAGGATAGGGACACTACCATGCCACTTTTTGTTGTCGCAACTCCGATCGGAAACCCTGAAGATATAACTTTGAGAGCTCAAAAAGCACTCGAGTCAGCTGACGTCGTGATTGGCGAGGAACTCAAAATTTTACGGCAGGTCTTGAAGGCGGCAAAAGTGCAAGCCAAAGCCACCGATGTGCTCAATGAGCACTCCACCGCTGAAGACATCAAATACTTAAGTGAACTTTGCAAAGTGAAATCCGTGGCTCTTGTCAGTGATTGCGGCACACCGGGTTTTTGTGACCCCGGCGCCGATCTGGTGCGCGCCTGCCGAAAGCTAGGAGTTGAGATACACGCTCTTCCTGGAGCGAGCAGCCTGATGACTTTTTTAAGTGCGTGCGGAGAGCGTCTCGACAAGTTTCAGTTTATG
>JBGSQJ010000384.1:0-3789 GCA_041738165.1 Bdellovibrionales bacterium | reverse complement strand
CTAATCGCAGCCCATGCTCAATATGCGATTGAGCTCTGACCAGGTTTTTTCGTCTAGATTGTTGGTTTTGAGCCAGTTGCGGCGGATTTTAATCTCTTCTCGAAGCGGCCGTAGCAGCTCATCTTTCGACATTCTGCCTTTTACTTTGAGTTTCAAAACCGTCTTTTCTACCGCTGGCAGGTCAGATGCATTGGCGGGTCGACGCGAACCCTGCATCTGCGAATAGACCCAATTTTGAATCTCGGCTTCTGTTGCCTTTTTGGGGTTATAGTACGAGATTTTTTCTTGGTTGGGGCGAGAAACAAATGCACCTACGACGGGTAATACTGAGGCGCCAAGTACTGCAGCGCCAGTAGAATCCGTCGTGCTCGGGTCAAACCCAGGCAAGTACTCAATTGAAATCGTCTCGAGTCCATCATGCTGAGTGATCAGATCAAAAACACCGTGATCGGCACTGAACTCAAGCTTTGCCAAATCTCGCTGTACACGGGTCGCGCCCAAATCCACCTCTACAGAATCATAATAAGACGCTTTTTTGTCTGAGTAGATATAAAAGCCAACGACCTTTTTGGCTTTAACAGCAGGAAAGACCACGTAGCGATCACGCAGCACGAACGGTGCCTCGATATTTTTTCGAGCCGTACCCAGACTCAATCGATCCGAAATCGGCATCATCTCTATAAGACAGCGAACAGCCCCAGGCCCACTGGCGCTATGAGCCCTTGCCGTGACCAATGAAAGCATCAAAGCCGCAAGTGAAAAAATGAATCTTAAAGAACTACGCACTCTCATCTTCTAGGTCATCGTCTCCGAGTGAGCCCAAATTGTATTTTTCAACTCGGTAGCGCATCGAGCGAAAAGTGATACTGAGCAGCTTCGCTGCTCTCTTCTTCACTCCGCCGGCGGCGTGAATGGCTTTGATCAAAAGCTCTTTTTCAATTTGTCCCATCACCTTGTCTAAATCTAGGCCATCTTCGGTCACTTGAATCTCGTGGGTCGAGGCCATCTTTCTGCCAGAAGGCGTGTTCACAAATGCCGGCAAACTCTCAGGCAAAATGGTGGCGCCGCCTTCGAGCGCCACGGTGCGCTCGATGATGTTTTCAAGTTCTCTGACGTTTCCAGGATAGTCATATTTTTTGAGCATCTCCATGGCCTCGGCACTGATCCCACCAATCGATTTGGTGAGGCGAGAATTGTATTTGGCTAAAAAATGGTTAGCCAATAAAGCCACATCTTCGGGGCGCTCGCGCAATGATGGAGTTCGAATATTTATCACGTTCAATCGGTAGAAAAGGTCTTGGCGAAAATCACCGTTCTTGACCATCTCTTCAAGGTCTCGGTTCGTGGCTGCGATAATGCGAACTTCTACCTTGGTGTCGTCGGTTCCGCCCACTCGGCGAATCACGCGTTCTTGAATGGCCCTGAGAAGCTTAACTTGAATCGATACCGGTAGTTCACCCACCTCATCTAAGAAGAGAGTTCCGCCGTCGGCCACCTCGAAGAGCCCTGACTTATCGACGATGGCACCAGTAAAAGAACCCTTTTTGTGTCCAAACATTTCAGATTCCATCAAAGTCTCTGGGATGGCTCCGCAATTCACTGTCACAAATGGACGATCTTTTAACGGGCCATTAAAGTGAATGGCTTTGGCCACCATCTCTTTACCCGTACCGCTCTCACCCGTCACCAACACGTTCGTTGGCGTTTGAGACACCCGCTTGATCAATTCATAAATTCTATGCATGGCATCTGAATTGCCGACTAAGTTTTGAAAGCTATACTCTCGAGTTAGCTCTTTCTTTAAACTGCGATTCTCGACCTCTAAGTTTTGTGACCTTAGAGCGTTGGCAATGTTGATACGGACTTCATCGATTTTAAAGGGCTTAGTTATATAATCGTAGGCACCGAGCTTCATGGCCTCGACCGCTGTTTCAGTCGTTCCAAAAGCTGTGATCATCATAAACAGCAAATCAGGGTAATGATCGCGCACGCTGCGAAGCAATTCAATTCCGGTTACGTTCGGCATTTGGAGATCTGAAATCACTAAGTCGAAGGACTTCTTGGCAAGCAGGTCGATGGCCTTTTGACCATCTTCGGCACAAGTGACATCGTACCCTTCTTTGCGAAGCATGATATCGAGAAACTCGCGTATTGATTCTTCGTCGTCGACTACAAGTATGCGTGATTTCATAAGTTGTCCCTCTTTACCTTAACTATTAGTGTCTTGAAATTCGTCAATAATCTCAACCATTCGCTTTTGATTTGATATCAATCAAGTCTTCAGTATGGACGTGAAAATGGGCCGGAAACTCAATCCGAAACTGCGTTCCCTCACCCAGTTCACTTTCAACCAGAATCTTTGCTTCATGAGCCAATAGAATCTTGTGGGTGACAGCTAGACCTAGACCCGTGCCTTTGGGCTTAGTCGTATGAAAGGGTTCAAAGATGCGAGACAAATTCTCTGCGCGAATTCCCACCCCGTTGTCAATGACCGTGAGCACGACATAGTCCTGCTCATCCCTTGTGCGCACGATGAGCTGTGGCGATGAAGTTTTCTCCATGGCTTGAAACGCGTTGATCGTGAGATTGAGCAGCACCTGGCGCAATTTGTCGCGAGACCCTAAAATGTCATTCTTACTTGCCAGATCAGTCTCGACTTTGACCTGCTGATTGAGTTGGGGGTTGAACTTAAGCGACTCAATGACCTCAGTCACCACGGGGTTCAGGCTCATTGGCACAAACGATTTCGTCTCGGGCCGAACATACTCCAAAAATTCGGTAATCAGGCCATTGAGCCGATTGATTTCTCGATCCACAATCTTCATAAGCTTTAGATTCTCTTCGGAGTGCTGCTCGGGACTGGCGATCATCATTTGCACACTGCCGGAAATACTCGCTAAGGGATTTCGGATTTCATGAGCAATCCCCGCCGCAAGTTGACCAACCGCCGCCAATTTTTCTTGCTGCCGCATGGCCGCTTCAATTTGCTTCGCTTCGGTTCGATCATCAAAGACGATCAACCACCCTTTCATTTTGTGATCATGATCTCTAAATCTAGCCACCACCACTTCGAGCTGAAACGAATGGTCCTCCCGCTCGACGACCACCTCGCGGCGCTCTAAAGCTTTGGATTCGTCTGTTACGAAACTCTCCCAAGGCCAATTCAATTCGGGCCAAAGATCTGAAATCTTCAATTGGTGTCCTAGTTCAGAACGCAGTATTTCACTCGCGGGCTGATTGGAATATTGAATAAACCCCGTGCGACTGATCACAACGATCCCGGTAGTGATGTTGTTCACAATCAACTCGTTGAGATTTTGCAGAGCGACCAAATCCGATTGTGTCACTTCAAGCTGCGAGCCCACCAAATCGAGCTGCTCATTCAGTCGGCTTCCTAAAAATGTCACGGCGGCAAATGCGATATTGTTCACAACCAACGAAAAATAAAGACTCTGGCCTGACATTTCGGTTGAAAATATCAGTAAAGCGCTGAAACAAATCGAAGTCCAAAGCGTCAATAGCCAAGTAGAGTCTCTGCTAAAAACCAAACCACCAAGAATCAAATTGACTAGATACAAAAACATAAAAAGGGACTGACTGGTGCCTGTAAAATAAATGAGAAGAGTGACAGCCACCACGTCTAGCCCAAACAAAACCCCGTTTAAAAACTGGTGCTGATGAGTGAGCCGGCCTCTTCGCCTGAACGCACGAGATTCACATAGAGTCGATCAAAAACATTAGGCTGCCCGGCCAAGGCGTCTGCCAACCTTCTGCCCTTTTCAACATCGG
>JBGSQJ010000339.1:0-8238 GCA_041738165.1 Bdellovibrionales bacterium | reverse complement strand
TTGACCGCTGGCTCTGGACGCGTTGCAGCAGATGCTTTCGACGCGAGTGCCTTCAAACCTTTTGTGACCTTTTCAGTTACCTTAGCAACGACGCCTGAACTTGCTGGCTTTTTTGCGGCTTCTGTTTTGCGACCCTTTGCTAGGGGCGCGGTTTTTTTAATCGCCTTGGCCTTTAAAGCTTTTGCTGGAGCTGCCTTTTTCGCATTCGGTTTAGCCGCTGGCTTCGCCTTTTTGACTTTGGCCGCTGTGGCCTTTTTAGCTACTTTTTTAGGAGCAGCCGCTTTGGTCGACTTTTTTGCTTTTTGCACTTTTTTCTTCTTTGCCATATGACCGCAGAGGTTGATGGATTTTACTTCACCGGTCAAGGCTTTTGGCGCGTCACCTTGAGTTGAATTGGGCCACTCTCACTGCGAATAAGAGCCCGTCCCCTGGGATCGAGCACAGATCGATGACTGCGATACCGAAGTCCATTTTGCGAGGTGAATTGAAAATTTTCAGGTGCTTGGATTCGGCCCGTTCGGCTCACGAGCTCCACTTGCGACCTATCGAGCCAGAGACCCGCGAGCCTAAGATGGACAGGGGCCTCTATGGTATTGATGGATAGTGATTCAAGCCCTTTAGATTCAAGTCGAATTTCACCTATGCGACTCTTGGCTATTAAACTCCCGGCAATGTTTTTTATGTTCATTTCCGTGCGGTCTCCGAGAACTTGCCATTGGCCCGAAGCGCCGACGACCATCAGTTTGCCATTTCCGATACTGACTTGCCCCTCGCCCTTTGTGTTTTGAACCGACACCTCGCCCTCAGCCACATCAAGTTGAACATGGCCCTGACTGTTAAGTATCCGCACATCCGTTTGGCCACCTCTCAGGGTCAATCTTCCATTCAAATTTGAAAGTGCGAGGTTTCCCGACTGAATTTGAACGTCAAGGTTTCCTTTAAAACCTTCGACTCTCAAGTCGCTCAAACCCGAAGACACGCTCGCGTTATTTTGCCAATCGATCAACTCGATCAACCCTTTGCGCCACCCCAGCACGAGATCTCGGCTCGGACCCACCAATTTCAAATTGAACTTTGGCAGCGTGGCGAGCGAAGGCTCGACAGAAAATACCTCGATAACCAGTTGTCCAGCTCGGCGATCCACCACCATATTCCAACCTTTTGAGTCGGCCCCTTTGGTGTGCTGAACCATGAGTTCATAATAATTTGTATCGCGATGCTCTAGCCGTATTCGGCCCACCATTCCACGAATCAAAATGTCCGAGACACCCTCTGCCTTGATTTTTTGCGCAGGATAGCGAGCCATCGTCGCATTCAGGTTCACCGCCGCCAACGCCCGCGCGTTGAAAAAGAAAAAACTCAAAACGCAGAAAACCAACGCCTTACCTTGAATTGAATTTACGCCTTGACAATAAGTTTTGCACATTCAGAAAATCGGCCTTCGCGGAAAAGAGGTCAAACATGTCAGAAGTCTTTATTGTATCAGCTACACGAACCCCTGTGGGAAGCTTTCAAGGCGCATACTCATCAACTCCGGCCCCGCGACTAGGTTCGATCGCCATCGCTTCGGCTGTGGCCAAGGCTAACGTCAAGCCAGAAGACATCGACGAATGTATAATGGGTCAAGTGCTCACCGCCGGAACGGGCCAGGCTCCAGCCAGGCAAGCCGCATTGGGTGCGGGTCTCCCCAACTCAGTGCCTTGCATGACGATAAACAAAGTTTGTGGATCTGGCTTGAAAGCTGTCGCTTTGGGCGCCGACTCGATCAAACTTGGCAACTCATCCATCGTCGTTGCCGGGGGACAAGAGAATATGACTCTCGCTCCTCATTTGTTGATGCAATCAAGAGCCGGCTATCGCATGGGGCCGGTACAGGCCGTGGACTCGATGATCCAAGATGGGCTTTGGGACCCTTACTCGAATTTTCACATGGGAAACGCCGCAGAGCTTTGTGTACGTGAGTACAAAGTGACGCGTGAACAACAAGATCAATTCGCAATCGAAAGCTACAAGCGGGCGCAGGCCGCAATTGCCGCAGGACTCTTTCAAGATGAAATCACTCCGGTCGAACTCTCGACTCGATCGGGAACCACCAGCGTTTCGGAAGACGAAGAACCCGGCAAAGCTCGCTTCGATAAGATCCCTTCTCTTAAACCCGCTTTCGAAAAAGATGGCCAGATCACTGCGGCCAACGCCAGCAAAATCAATGATGGCGCCGCTGCTCTTGTATTGGCCTCAGAAGAAATGGTGAAGTCAAAAGGCCTTAAACCTATGGCACGAGTCGTGGCCCATGGCACCTTTGCTCACGATCCAAAATGGTTCACCACAGCGCCGGTGCAGGCTATGCAAAAAGCGCTCAAAAGAGCCGGCCTCAAGGTGGATGAAATTGATCTATTTGAAATCAACGAAGCCTTCAGCATTGTCACAATGGCGGCCATGAAAGATTTAAACATTCCCCACGAGAAGGTGAATGTAAATGGCGGCGCCGTGGCCATTGGTCATCCGATTGGGGCCAGCGGCGCAAGAATTTTGACCACCTTGCTTTATGCTCTCAAACAACGCGGCAAACGCTACGGTTTGGCCACCCTCTGTATTGGCGGCGGAGAAGGTATTGCACTCATTGTGGAGCGCACATGAATAAGGTTTTCGAAAATGCTCAAGAAGCTATCCACGGAGTCAAAGATGGCATGACTCTTTTGTTCGGCGGCTTTGGCCTTTGCGGAATACCCGAACACAGCATAGCGGCGCTGCGAGATTCCAATGTCAAAAATCTGACTTGTGTTTCAAATAATGCAGGCGTGGATGGCTTTGGCTTGGGGCAACTTCTTCAAAATCGCCAAATCAAAAAAATGATCTCGAGTTATGTGGGAGAAAATGAGCTATTCGAAAAGCTCTACCTCAGCGGTGAGCTTGAAGTGGACTTCACTCCACAAGGCACCCTAGCCGAAAAACTTCGCGCGGGAGGCGCCGGTATCGCCGCATTTTTTACTCCAACCGGAGTCGGCACGGAAGTCGCAAAGGGCAAAGAAATCCGAGAATTTGATGGCCGCCCCTATGTTCTCGAAAACTCAATTCGCGGAGACTTCGCTTTCGTTAAGGCTTGGAAGGGCGATGTCTTTGGAAATCTTATTTTTAGAAAAACAGCGCGCAACTTTAACCCCGTCGCCGCCATGGCGGGTAAAATCACCGTCGCCGAAGTTGAAGAGCTGCTGCCACTTGGCGAGTTGGAACCCGATCAAGTCCATTTGTCTGGGGCCTTTGTGCAAAGAATATTCAAAGGTTCACATTTTGAAAAAAGAGTTGAGAACAGAACGACCCTTTAGCTTTTTGAGCAGATTGGAAAATTAGGTAATGGCAAAACTAAATCGAGATCAAATTGCGAAGCGAATCGCCCAAGAGGTTGAAGATGGCTACGTCGTCAATTTAGGAATTGGCATTCCAACACTAGTGGCCAATCACATCCCTTCAAATAAGTTCGTGATGCTACAGAGTGAAAATGGTCTGCTGGGCATTGGCCCCTTTCCCTCTGAAAATAATGTCGATCCTGACTTGATCAATGCCGGCAAACAAACTGTCACGGCAGCGGCTGGAGCCTCTTACTTTCACTCGGCCGATAGCTTTGCCATGATTCGTGGTGGACACGTGGACCTTACGGTTCTTGGCGCGATGGAAGTGGATCAAAGCGGTGACATCGCCAACTGGATGGTGCCCGGGCAAATGGTCAAAGGCATGGGAGGCGCAATGGACCTAGTAGCGGGAGCCCGCCGAGTTATCGTGGCCATGCAACATTGTGATCGCTCGGGAAAATCAAAGATTCTAAAGAAGTGCACACTGCCCCTAACCGGAGTGAAGTGCGTGAACCGCATTGTCACCGACCTCGCCGTGATTGACGTAACCGATGAGGGATTTTTGCTTAAGGAAGTGGCACCTGGACTTTCGGTGGATGATGTTCAAGCACAGACAGACGCCAGGCTGATAATTCGGTCTGATATTAGCCAAATGTCTATATAGGCAATCAATGTCCCAATCACGGGTTGGCAATTGCACTAAATACTCGCCATAATAGGGAAAATCCATAATCACCGGAGACAGGAATTGAGTGGCTAGTGGTGGAATAAAGAAACTTGCCAAAGGCGAGATCCTATTTCGTGAAGGCGACGCTAGTGACGCGATGTACGTCATCAAAAGCGGCCGCATCGCGATCACCAAAGCCAAAGGATCGGGCGAGATTGTCTTGGCTGAAAAGGTCACTGGCGAAATGCTTGGAGAGATGGCTTTTTTTGATAACAAGCCAAGAAGCGCCGGAGCCAAAGCCCTCGGAGACTCAGAAGTCATTCAGCTTCCCTTCTCAGCTCTCTATGCACAGTTCAAAACTTTTCCAGAATGGCTCAAAGCCATGGTCAAAACGGTCAACACTCATCTTAGAGAAGCCAACACTCGCATAAAAAACCTCGAAGCGCTTGCTAAAGACAGTGATGAAATGTTCCCGCCACACATGGTGACCAGATTGTGCGCCATCATCAGTCTCATCGGGTTCAAGTGCGGCGAAAAAGTAGAAGAGGGCATGGTGATCCCGTATGGAGTGCTGCGCGATTATTGCATTCAAATCTTTCAGCAACCCACGAATAAAATGGACAAGATCATGGAGGTCCTGCAGGCCCTCGCGATTATGAAAGTCGAAGAAATCGGCGAAGGCAAAAAACGAGTGACCGTACTCAATCATGAGCGCATTACAAAATTCACCGACTGGTACAACAAATACCTTTTTACTGAAGAAAGTAAACGAGTCACAGTTGAAGAAAAAGAATTACCGACTTTAAAGGCATTGGTCTTTTACGGGTCAAAAGCCACTCCTGACGACAAAGGCTTTGTTAAAGTGAATTTAACTGATATGCAAAACAGCTCCATGAAAGATCTTAACCACCTGTTCAACGTGAATGACGCCGATTCACTTGTTGAAAAGGGTTTGGTGCAAGAAAAACAATCCGAAAGCGGCGGAGCCTTGAGCATGAAGTTCAAGCTTGGAGACATCTCGGATGTTCTGCCGTATTGGGAAATCATCTACACTTTGAAAAAAGTCCCGTCTAGACGCTAAATTTCTTTAGTAAGATAGGCAAGTCTTGACGTGATCTCAGGGGCAATTGATCCTGTGCCACTTCCGCATGTGCCTTAGTGACGGTGTAAACACGAATGCTATTGGTCTTGGCGCGCTGCTGGACGGGCGTGCCCATGGTGACCACGACTCGGTCGCCCGGCTCCACCAAACCAATTTGGCTCAAGAGATCTTCGATTTGTGTGAGGGCCTGCTCACTCGACTGATACAGGTTGATTCGGTGAGTTTGAATCCCCCAAACCAATTCCATTCGGTGCAAAGGGTCTATCAAATGAGTGATCGCCAAGATCGGAACTCTTGGCCTAGAGCTCGCGATCAAGCCGGCGGTCTTACCCGTCGTCGTTAAGCAGACAATGGCCTTTGCACGAACTTTAAGAGCCGTCAAACTCGCGGCAATGGCGATCGCATCGGGCACTTCGACCAAACTGTCCTCAAGCGAAATGTCATAGTAAAGCTCAGCCGATTTTTCGACTTCCGAAATAATCTCATGCATGGTTTGTATGCAACGAAACGGGTACTTACCGCTCGCGCTTTCGGCTGAAAGCATGAGCGCATCTGATCCATCAATCACCGCATTGGCAATATCGGTGATCTCCGCACGCGTAGGTCTAGGGTTTTCAACCATGCTGTCGAGCATTTGGGTCGCGGTGATCACGGGTTTGTTGAGCCCATTGGCCACTCGAATGATGCGCTTTTGAATGAACGCGAGCTGCGTTTGACCCACTTCGATAGCCAAGTCACCTCGGGCCACCATCACGCCATCACTGAGACTCACGATCTCTTCTAGGTTCTCGAGCGCCTCTAGCATCTCAATTTTGGCAATGATTTTGATTCCCGGCGCTTTTGCATCAATGAGTTCTCTAAGTTTTCGAATGTCGGCGCCATGGCGAACGAAGCTCAAAGCGACATAATCTACGCCTTTGGCCAAACCAAATTCCAGGTCACGAAGATCCTTCTCGGTCAGCGCATCGATCGGAAGTTTCGCCCCCGGAATGTTCATTCCCTTTCGGTCTGAGAGCTTTCCCCCATATATGACCTCGCAAGCCAAGTCCTCCCCGCGTTTTTCTACAACGCGAAGTTCGATAAGCCCATCATCGAGAAGCACTCGCTGCCCCACCTCGACTGTTTCAGCCAACTCCACAAAATCCGAGGGAATCAAGCCAGGCGCGCCTTCGACCTTTCTCACCGTCACGGTTACGACTTCACCAGCCTCTAGCTGAATCGATCCCGTTTTAAATCGACCCACTCGAATTTTTGGCCCTTGAAGGTCTTGCAAGATCGCAACAGGAGCACTCCACTGTTCGGAGAGCGACCGTAAATCTTCTATGACTTGCGCATGAACAGCGTGCTCGCCGTGAGAAAAATTGAGCCGGGCTACGTTCATACCAGCAAGCAATGCTTTTTCAAGATTTTTTCGGCCAGAGGTCGCAGGCCCAATCGTGGCTACAATTTTGACCCTGCGTTCAGCAAGCATTAGGTTCTCTTGAGTTCATTGATGACTTGATCCAAGCGCTGTTCATGGCGCTGATTAAGTCCCCTGATTTCTTCGGTGTGCTGATTGTTGGCCTGACGTAGCTGCTCATTGTTTTTCGACGACACTTGATCCATCGCCATTTTGTGCGCACGCTGTAACTCTTCAACCGTCCGCCTCAAATTCTCTTCACCGTTTCGTCGTTCTTTAACAACCTCATCTTTTAGAGATTGAACCTGCTTTTCGTACTTGGACACCATCAACTGCACTCGCTCGGCGTGCTGGAGCTCCCTTTTATTCATCTGATCCTGCACTCGGTTAATGGCATCCGTTTTTTCTTTGTCAAGCGCCGCCCTTAAAGAGATTAAATCGTCGCGATGAAGTCTTTGCGTTGCTTCATGATTTTCAGCCTGTTGAACGGCACTACGTGATTTTTCATCAAGAGTCTCTGTCAAAATCTTTTCAACTCGCTGCTCTGAGAGATTTTTAACCTGCTCATTGCGCGCTGAAAAGTCGCCCGTGACATTTTCAAACGCCATTCGATTGATGCGGTTATTTTCATCTAACTTCTCTCTAAAAAACCGATTCGAATCCACCAATTGCTTGCCCATTTCTTTTCGAACTTTGAAGATATCATTTTTATTTCGATTGTTCCCCTGCTCAACGGCGTCTTCTTTTTGCAAGCGGAAGTTTTCAAGATTGTCATTAAAGGCGTCAGCAAGATTTTTCATTTCTCTTTGTTGCTTGTTTTTAAGATTGAGTTCATTTCGAACCTTTTGGTCTTGCAAATCCACTTTGTCGTTTTCTAGCCGCCGCACCTGATTGTCGACTCGATTGACGACGCCTGATTTAAGACTTTCAGTGACCATGGACTGCGATTCACGGTCTTTCTTAATCGCCTTCTCAAAGCGATCGCGCATCGAATCGAGCCCATCTTCAAAACCTTCACGAAGCATCCCTTCGGTTTCACCACGAGCCATGCGCTCTTTTTGAACGGCCCGAATAAGACTGTCTGAAGCCCGGTCTTGATCCCTTAAATGCCGGACCTGCTGATCTTTCATCGTGGCACTTTTTTCTTGGCGATAGTTATCGTAGTTTCTTTGAAGTCCGCCGACCGTTTCATTGCGTTCTTCTTTTACGACCTTCAACTGTTCCTTATGCGCCTGTTCAAGCTGCGTTCTGTTTTTTTCTACAGCTTCTTTTTGCGCTTCACGATTTTTTTCTAATCCTTCACTGTAGAGTTTTTCGCGACTGTTAAGAGACTCTTGGTAATCATTGCTAAGCGCTTTAAATCGTCTTTCGAACGACTCTTTTTGCGTGCCCATATCACCATCTATAGCCTCTTTGAGAGTGTCTTCTTTTCTTAAATTTTCGTCTGCCGCGGCCTTGGCTTGATTCTTGTGCATTTTCCGAATGTCGTCGATCTCAGATTGATATTTGTAATCACGTTCCGAAATGGCATCCCTAGAAGCTCGTTGAAGCTCGGCCATTTGGCTCTCATGGGATTTTTTCAATCCTTCGATAGCTTGATAATGAGACTCGGTTAATCTTCGAATTTCTTTTTGATGCTTCTTAATCAAATCACTTTCGTTGTTGCGATAATCCTCTCGATTTCTTCGCACCACTTCGTCTTGCCGATTTGATGAGTCCGAAC
>JBGSQJ010000338.1:0-6463 GCA_041738165.1 Bdellovibrionales bacterium | reverse complement strand
CTCAAGATCCCTCGCGGCCTTGTCGGCAGGAGTTAAACCCACAACTGCGGCCCCGCTGCCATAGATGGGTTCATACGCCAGCACATCGCCCGTATATAAATTGGTTTGACCCATAATCGAGGCGAGCCACCAAAAGGGCTTAAAGTTGGCCACTTTGTTCACTCTCGCCTCTTTGTGAAATTGCCTTGAGAGTTGAGAGACGTCTTCGAGTCGTCCCTCTTTTAAAAATTCAATAAATTTTAAATTCCACTCTTGATCTTTGAGGGAGTGAATGTGGTCGTCTTTGGGATCAGTTTTTGTTTCGTGAAGTCGGTTGGAGAGCGAACTCACCACTATGGCGACGGCCTTTAAGCCCAGTGCACTCACCGCATCTTGACCGGCTTTACCTAAAACCAAAGTCTCCGCGCGATCGGAGTAAACATTTGATGACACGACGATCATAGGGCGATTGGATTTATTCACGGTTTTTTGAATCACCACCGAACCTGTGTCGATTGGGAATCCATGATAGTCCACCGTGCGCGCCTGAAGCCCGCGAGCTTTCGCCAATTCCACGTAGGCCTTGGCAAGCTCAGGATGACCTTTGATCTTATAAGGCAAACTTCCAAGCGCATGAAAGTCGTCATCGACGTGGGTCCACTCGGATAGCGCTCTCGCTTGCACCTGATGACCAATCACACTGGGCCAATAGGTCGAATAAAGAATCAAAACATCTGGATTCAATTTGTCGATCTCAGCGGCCACTTGATCCATGGCTCTTCGAACTCGGGCCCAACCAGGGTTTTCGTTGGGGCAAAGCTCTAAGTGAGGAAGCCCGGGCAATACGTAGGCTTTTAACATATGTGGATTCACAATCGTTGAACTCATAAGCTCGCCTCCGCCTGATCTCGCCATTCGACTACCGCGTTACCAGTGCCGATCACTGTTCCGTAAGCATGAACTTCAGCTGGGTATGATGGGTAGTTCATGGCCGCGAGCATCCAAGACAAGCTGCCCCCGTCTGTTTCGGCTGTGGCCTGCTCGGTGAAATCGGTCATCACCTCGGCGATTTCTCGCGTTCGACCGGCCTTCATCATTTCGATCATGCGCATATCCCAAAGGTATTGATTGTGACTCATAATGTGTTCGCGGCTCATGTCTTCTGGCACTTCGCCCTCGGTTGTGAAATGCCGATGGCTTAAAGAATTCGACGCCAAGAGCACGGCCCGTTTGCCGCTTGCCTCAACCGCCTCTCTTGTTGCCTCACCCAATTTTGTCATCAACGCCTGAAGCACTTCCATATTAAAATACCTGGCCGCCCCTACGCTTGAGATCCCGACAATGGGCTTTTTCCACTCAGGGTCTGTCATATGACACGAAACGATCGTTCCATAATCGATGCGAAAGTCAGGGTTTCGCATCATTTCGGTTTGAAGGCCCTTTTTGCCCGCGAGTTCACAAATGCTCTCGGCCAACTTCACGTCGACTTTTAAATCATAGTGATAGCGAAATAAATTGGGGAAGACCGGATCGACCGAAATCGACTTGAAATGGTCAACGCCTAAAAAATGTGTGCCCGTATTGGTGCGCCAGTGGGGCGATTGCACGATCAAGACATCATAATCCACACTCGCCAAAGATTTGCGAAGCCGCTCATAGCCCCAGCGCAAAACTTCCCAGCCGCATTCGGCTTTGGGTTCATTTTGCGCAGGGTTCTCAGCATAAACCAAGTGAGGCGGATGCGGCGCTAACACTCCTGCGACAATTTTACCTTTTTTTGTCAACTTAGCTTCTCCTGCTACAATTCTACAATTGAATACAAACTGTTTTTGTTTGCGTGAAAAAATCAAGCGACCAGTTGCCACCCTCTCGCCCAATGCCTGATTGCTTGACGCCGCCAAAGGGCACGCGCAAATCTCGCTTAAGCCAAGAGTTGACCCAAACGGTGCCGACATTAAGACCGGCCGCAAGTTTATGAGCTAGGGTTAGATTTTTCGTCCAAATGCTCGCCGACAATCCGTAGGCCGTGTTGTTGGCCCACTTGACAGCGTCATGAGGATACTTAAATGAATTGATCGAAACCACAGGGCCAAAAACCTCAGTTTGATGAAGCTCACTGCACTGAGTGAGTTCTTTGATCACGGTGGGCGCAACAAAGTAGCCATTTTTAAGTTTTTCAGGAAGATCGAGCGGGTCGCTCCCTAATAGAATTCGCCCCTCGTCTTTTTTCGCCAGCTCGATACAGCTTAAAACTTTATCTCGGTGCTGAGCCGAGACGAGCGGACCAATTTTTGTGGTCTCATCAAACGGGTCACCCACTTTGAGTTTTTTGACCTCTTCAACGAACTTTTCGCAAAAGTCATCGTAGATCTCTTCTTGAACCAGGATGCGTGACCCGCAAAGGCAAATCTCGCCTTGATTTAAAAAACTCGCGCGCACGATTTGCGGCATCCATTTGGCTAGTTCGGCATCTTTTAGAACAATCGTCGCGTTCTTACCGCCCAGCTCAAGGCTCAACTTTTTGACATTCTGAGCCGCCAAAGTTTGCACGCGCTGGCCGGTTACTGTTCCCCCCGTAAATGAAATCAGCGGAACACCAGGGTGCTGGACAAGATAGCGACCTGCAGGCTCACCCTGACCAAAAACAAAATTCACCACGCCTTTTGGGAACCCCACTTCATGCATAATCTCAGCTAGTAAATAAGATGTCATCGAGGTGAATTCAGAGGGTTTACAAACCACGGTGTTGCCGCAGGCCAGGGCCGGCGCCATTTTCCAGGTCATTAGATAAAGTGGAAGATTCCACGGCGCAATCAAGCCCGCTACACCCACGGGCTGGCGCAAAACATAATTGATCGCCTCACCGTCCATATCAGTGGCCATTTCGGTTTTATGCAAAATAGCCGAGGCAAAAAAACGAAAATTAGAACTGGCTCTTGGGATGTCGAGCTCTCGGCTGAGCGACAAGGGTTTACCCACATCTTGAGTTTCAGCCCTCGCCAAATCGTCAAGACGAGCGTCGATCGCATCGGCCGTTTTCATCAGCAATCGGCTGCGCTCAGCCGCCGGGGTTTTCGACCAGTCTTCAAATGCCTTTTGCGCCGATTGAATGGCTTTGACTACGTCCACTTCGGTAGAATCAGGAAGTTCATAAATGGGCTGACCATTTATCGGGCTGTGCTTTGTGAAGTACTTGCCCTCAGCAGGGTCTTGAAAACCTGAACCTATGTAGTTTTTTAGCTTCTGCATCTCGTCTACTTCCAAATTCTCACCCCAGCTTTGGGGCGACTTCAACTATAAATACCTTCATGCTCTTTTTTAAAAACTCGTTGTCGTGATTGTTGAAATCAAACCACAACATCAAACGATCGTCGGGGTGATACTTTTCGCGAATCAAATCGGCCACCCGCTCGGGGCTGCCCGCAATGGCATTGCCCACGGCCTCATCGACTTTTTTGTTATCGAGAGTACCTTGCATGGCCTTCCAGTAATTCTCCCAAGCTGATTTGGCTCGGGCCTTGGCCCTCGCATCTGTTTCGTCGATAAACACCATCGCCGTTCGCGGCATCAGCTCTCGCCGCCAAGCCCCACCCGACTTGTGGTACTCATTCGCCATTCGTTTATGGGTTTGTTCGATCACTTCAGGAGGCGTAATCGACAAATTGAAAACGCCCACAGGCAAAATCGTATTGGCCAGTTTTTGAATCTTAGGGTCATGACTACCCAAGGTCAAATTGAGCAATTCCAACCTGACATCTCGAGGAATCACCCCTAGGGTTTCAAAATTCCAAAACGGCGCAAGCTCGATGGATGACACATTCTCACCAAAGGCCTCTGCTGTGCGGTTCCAATCTTCGTCAGTTCGAAAATCTGCTCGCTCAAGCGTTTGCATCGCCACATCCTGGCGCGACATCACCTCGCCCTTGATCAGTCTTAAAAATATCTCGGTAGCCTCAGTTAACACTTTGCCCTTAACTACCGGCCAAGCCGCTTCTTCAAACTTGTTTCGCGGCACTATCCCATAAGGACGATTTGAAAACTCAAAGCGCCCCGATGCAAAGCCAAGCTCTAAAGTCCGTGACTCTTTAGGGTCTTGCCCGTGAAACGCCAAAAATGTTCGAATGGCCTCAGCGTGAGCAATGGGGCCGCCATTGCACAAGATATTTCGAATGGCAGAGCCCACATTCATCTTTTTAGTTTTTGCAAAGAGCACGTGGGCCAGTTGCAAAATATCGGTGTTCAACCCAATTTCGCCCTTGAAGTGCGGAATCACCGCATGAGGCAGTGACTTTTGCGTTTCGCAAGACAAGTGCGTCTCGGCGACCCACGCCGTGCCAAAACCCAAACTGTCAGCCAAAACCGCTTGATCAAAAAAGTTCGACCACATTTGTTTTTCAGTTGGCATAAAGCCATCGACTTCGGTTTGACAGATTGAAAAGAAAATATCGAATTTCACAGCGACCCGGTTCTGCCGCCATCGACTGGCAAATTGATCCCAGTAATATAACCCGCATGCTCAGATGCCAAAAAGGCAATCGCTTCGGCGGTCTCTTCGGGGCTCGCAAACCGCTGCATCGGAATCGAATCTCGGTAGCTTTGCGCCACACTCTCTTTGTCTTTGCCAGTTTTCGTTGAGACACCCTGAAGAATAGAATCTAACCTTGGTGTGTCGGTATAACCCGGCAGCACGTTATTGATCGTGATTCCAAATGGGCCTAGTTCGGCGCTCAATGTTTTGGCCCAGGCCGCGACCGCCGCACGCATGATGTTTGAGACGCCGAGGTTGGCAATGGGCGCCTTTACCGACGTTGAGAGCACATTGATGATGCGGCCCATTTTTAGCTCTTTCATTCCCGGGAGCAACGACTTCAAAATAATTTGCGACGACAACACGTGCCCTTTAAAGGCGCGCTCAAGTTGCTCGATGCTGGCTTCATCAAGTCTTCCGCCAGCCGGACCACCCGTGCAGTTGATCCACACTCCAACCGGGCCGGTCTCTTTAAGCAGCCTCTGCATGGAATCGAAGATCTGATCGGTGTTTTCTAAATCGAGTGCCAATATGCGGTGGCGAGAGGGCTCATGAAGCTCTTGCTTCACCTTTTCGAGCACATCTGACCTTCTCGCCAGCAATGCCACAAAAAAGCCCTTTGAGGCCAGGGCCTTTGCGGTCGCGCGCCCGATTCCTTGTGAGGCGCCCCCAACCAATGCCCACCTTACAGATTCAGTACCTGCCAAATCCCACCTCACTCAACGGTTGAATGCCGCATTGTGGCCAGCACCCTACTATCAGTCAAGTTTTGACTCTTAAGTCTATTGACTCGGGTTTGCGGCGCAAAGGAACATGAAGGAGATGGCCCAACCAAGCAAACTTCCGACTCTCGATTTGCACGGATTCAAAACTGACGAGGTGTTTGATGCGATTGAGGCGTTCTTAAAGCGCACTCAGGCCGCCAAGCGCCTTCGCATCATGCCGGGCAAGGGTTCTGGCAAAATTCGCTCTAAAGTCGAAGAGTATTTGAAACTGGCCGGCTACGACTGGGCTTTTGAAAAGCTCTCAAATGGCGGCAAAAACACCGGCGTGATGATCGTCTTTAAGGAGTAAAAATGGCAGGTTCTGCAAAACTGCTTTGGCTCGATATGGAAATGTCAGGACTCGATGTCGAAAAAGAAGTGGCGATCGAAGTAGCGGCCATTGCCACCGATTGGAAGTTTGAAGAGCTCGGCCGCTATCACGCGGTGATTCAGCAGCCGCAAAAGTATTTGGATGGGATGGACGAATGGAACCAAACCCATCACCGGGCCAGCGGTCTTTATGACCAAATCGCCAGCGGCAAAAAGCCAGACGTCGTGGACCTTGAGCTTTCAGAGTGGATCAAGTCGCACTTTGGCAAAGAGCCCGCTGTCTTGGCCGGCAACTCGATCAGCCAAGACCGAAATTTTATTCGCAAAGGCTTTGCAAAAGTCGAAGAGGCGCTGCACTACCGCATGCTCGATGTGAGCGCCTTCAAAGTTGTTTTTTTGGGGCTTTACAATAAGAAGTTTGAAAAGAAAGATGCCCACCGCGCTCTCGATGACATTCTCGAGAGCATTGCCGAGCTCAAATTTTACTTGGGTTACATTAAGGCCTAGCTACTTTGCGCCTGCGCTAGTTTCCCCGGTTTTAGGGTCGACTAATGGCTTTGGGATTTCCTTCGTGAGGACTTTAAATTTTTCGGTTGTTTTCGCCACACGGTCATTTAATGTTTTGCATTCCGAACAAAAGAATTTTTGAAATTCTTTGTCCTTTGAGCAAAAGTTCTCGTAGTCCTCTTTGAATTTGCTCCACTCATCTCTAAGAGCAAATTTCGCCATCTCGCCAGAAAATGGGTCGCATTCTTTGGCCTTTTCACTCGAGATTTTTTCGCATTCGCTGGTCAATTCTTGAGTGACGGGCAAACAAAATGGTTCAAAGGTTTTCTCTTTCATTTCACCACAATAGAGCATG
>JBGSQJ010000276.1:0-4189 GCA_041738165.1 Bdellovibrionales bacterium | reverse complement strand
TCGAGATAAGCCACGGGCTCGGTTTGACTGAACATCAAGGGATTCATACCATAGAGCGGCTATGGTTCCAGGCTTTTTACACCAAACTTTTAAACGCCTCTTTGTGGTTTTGCTCGGCTACAGCCTAGCTCGTCTGGTGTTTTTGTTTTGGAACTGGTCCACCTATTCGAGATCAGGGTTGGCGGACCTTTTTTGGAGTTTGTTTCTCGGTATCCGATTTGACCTTTCGGCGCTGATTTTGACCAATTCGATCTTTATCTTGCTGTGGCTTTTGCCTTGGCCGTGGTGGAAGTCGAAGGTGCTTAGAGAAACCGAGTACTGGGCGTATTTGGCTCTTAATACATTTGCCATCGGCCTTAATTTTATTGATGTTGATTTTGTTAACTTTACCGGCAAACGCACATCTTTTGAGATTTTTAAATTACAGCAGGATATTCAGGAGCATTCTTTAAGTATTTTGTGGAGCTACAAATGGCTGGGCCTGTCGCTGGTGCTTCTGATGGTGGTGCTCGCGCGCTTTATCTCGCGTTGGCAGATTGAGCCACGCCGAACTAACTTAGGCATTGCGATCGTTTCTCGCCTCGCCCTAGTTGGAATTTTGATTTTAGGAATTCGCGGCGGAACTCAAGTAAAACCCTTACACCCCATGCATGCGTACTGGAGCCCTAAGCACGAACTGGGGCTACTCACTTTGAACACCACGTTCAATATCATTCGAACGCGCCACCGCTCTACAGTTGAACGGCCGCACTATTACAAGCGAGATCGAGAGGCCATCGAGAGACTCGAGCAGGCCACACGTTTATCGCGGCCGCCGCTTGGTTTGGCGAAGAATTTCAACGTGGTTGTGATCATACTCGAGAGTTTTGCCAGTGAGTATGTCGGTGCCAATAACAACGGCGAAGGGTATTCACCATTTTTTGATTCGTTGGCTCAAAAGTCCCAATTTTATATTCGAAATTTTTCAAATGCCCGTAGATCCATTGAAGGTCTGCCCGCTGTTTTGTGCGGAATTCCAGCAATGATGACCGAACCCATTTTGACTTCGGATTTTAGTTCGAATCGTTTGGATTGTCTGCCGCGTATTCTTGAGAAGCGTGGGTACGAGACACATTTCTTACATGGCGCTCATAATGGGTCGATGCATTTTGATACCTTTTCTCGGATCGCGGGGTTTAGAAACTTTGTCGGGCTTAACGAGTATCCAAAAGACAATCCTGAGGACCTTGATGAGTACTGGGGTGTGCTCGATGAGCCCATGCTTCAATATGCAATTCGAAAAGCCGATGAGAGCACGGGTAAGTTTTTAATTTCGGTTTTCACTTTGAGTTCTCATCACCCGTACTACATTCCGCCCAAGTACAGAGGCAAATTTCCAAAAGGCCCGCTCGAAATACATGAGAGCATTGGTTACACCGATTATGCGCTCAAACGATTTTTTGAGGTCGCACAAACGAAGCCATGGTTCAACAACACCATATTTGTGCTCACTGGAGATCATACGCAGAAAACAAAGAGACCAGAGTATATCAACACGATGGGTGGATTTCGCGTGCCGTTGATCTTTTATATCCCGGGGCTTGAGCAAAAGAAAATTCCCTACGACCGATTGCGAATCACTCAGCACGCCGATATTTTGCCGTCGCTTTATGATTTACTTGGATTTAATGCCGAGCCCAGGCTCTTAGTTGGACAGAGCGTTTTTGATCTTGAAAAGCCAGGTCGATCGTATAATTTTATGAGCCATGGTTATTGGTTTGTGGATTCGAATCGGTTTATAGATCTGGGCCGAGATCCATCTCCGACCCTGTTTTATTCGCACACCAATACTTTTGATCTGCAAAAAATCGATGGCCGAGACGAAGAGAGCCAGGATGACTTAGAACTTTTGAAGTCGGTGGTTCATTATATTTCAGAGGGACTCGTCGCTAACAAACTCTACGATTGGAACACAGAGAAATGACCGATCCAACTGGTTTTTTTCAAGATCCACCGGAACTCAAAAACACCTATTCATCTCATCGTTGGCTAAAGAGTTATTTGCGCTGGGTGCTGCCCAAAGAAATGCAGACTGAGGTTTCAAAAGACCTCGAGCGTTTTGGCGCGCTGTGTGCCGCTGATTGGGCGAGGCTTGGTAGGCAGGCCGAAACTGAAAAACCGGTTCACGTTCCCTTTGGCCCATGGGGCCGGCGCATTGATGAGATTCGCACCAGCTCGGCTTGGGTGGAACTCGAGAAAATCGCAGCGCGAGAGTGTCTGGTGGGTATGGCTTACAAACGCGATTATGCGGAGTATTCGCGAATCATTCAATTTGTAAAACTTTTTCTCTTTCACCCTTCTAGTGGTTTTTTTACTTGTCCTTTAGCCATGGCAGATGGAGCGGCCAAAGTTTTGGAGACCTATGGCAAAACTGAGTTTCACAAAGAGGCTTTTGAGCACTTAACGAGCCGTGATCCAAATCAGTTTTGGACATCGGGGCAATGGATGACCGAACGGCCAGGGGGCAGTGACGTGAGTCATAGTGAAACCCTTGCGACCGAGGTCAATGGCCTCTATGAGCTTTCAGGGACAAAATGGTTTTCATCAGCTACGACTTCGCAAATGGCGCTTGCGTTAGCTCGCATTGTTGAAAATGGAGTTCCATCTCAAGCTCTAACGTTGTTCATTGTCAAAATGAGAAATCAAGATGGCCAATTGAACGGCATTGAAGTTCTTCGCCTCAAAGATAAACTTGGCACTTGGGGTTTGCCCACGGCCGAATTGAAATTGCAAGGCTGCGTGGCCGAGCCGGTTGGCGAAATCGGCAGGGGCGTCAAAACAGTCGCGTCGATGCTCAATATCACTCGGCTTTACAATTCTGTTTGCTCTGTTGGCCAAATGACCAGAGGGCTCGAGCTGATGCGCAGCTATTCGGGCAAGCGTGAAGCCTTTGGGCTCAAACTCGAACAGCATGTGTTGCATTATCAGACTTTCGCACTCGAAGAGGTTAAGACTCTCGCCGGATTTTTGCTCACCATGGAGCTGGTGCGAATTTTGGGCGCCGAAGAAAACAAAAAAGCCACCGAAAGTGAATCGGTGTTGCTGAGACTCTTAACTCCTGTGTCGAAGCTCTTCACTGCAAAAGCTTGTATTCAAAGCGCTAGTGAAGTGATCGAAGGTTTTGGAGGCGCGGGCTATGTCGAAGACACGGGGATTCCTACTCTTCTTCGCGATTCACAAGTGTTTCCTATTTGGGAAGGGGCGACCAATGTTTTGTGTCATGATATTCTTCGGGTCGCTAGCAAATCGGATGCTATGATTGTGCTCGCCGAGTGGCTTAAATCTCAAAGCATTTCCCCAGATATTGGTGTGGCCGGCGAAGCGCTAAAATTAAAAATAGATCGCCTGGTTGAATTCATTCAAGAGTTGATCAAAGCTCCCGCTGAAGTGCAAACAGCCTCCATGCGTGACTTTGCGTTTGGTTTAGCGTGGACAATTGGAAGCCTGCGCTTGGCGGCTTGGATCAAAGATCAGGGCCTAAAAGAAATGAAACCGTGGCTCGAGGTGATGGTCGATCAAGTTCCCACAGTCGATATCAAAGAGAAAGCCGACCTAAGCCGAGTTCAAGAGATCTGGAAAACCCAGCTAAATAATTGACGTTCGAGAATCAAAAACTTGGCGGCCACTAGTGCATTTTGTGGTCTTTGACACGCGCTAAGACTTGGCATCTTGGGCAGCTCGCTTCTTCTCGCAGCGTGTGATTTTCGAGATAGCTTTCTACTTTTATAGTGAGCTGCGAATTACAAAGGGGACAGGTGTTTTGCATCTCGACAAAAGCCTGATGACGTCTGTCGCTAAGTTCCTCCGCATTTTTCACTCGCTTCATTTCAGCCCCCAACACGGTTGATTTTCAGGTGTGTGAACTACGAACAATGCAATATCGCCGCCCGGGGCCAATGGCCTGGCTCTGGGTTTGCATTTTCTTTCACTTGAGTTGCCGCCAATTGGCCCAGCTCTAATAGTCTTGGCGTGAGTGACAGCTGATCGCGGATACACTGCCGACAATTGTCACTCTCGAGAGGTCGGAGGGAAATTGATACACACTCGAAGCATTTTGATCATAAGCCTAATTTGCGGCTGTATTCAGATCCAGGCGATGCCTGTGAAGACCAAAATGTTAAAGCCCAGAGCCTACTTTCAAGAGGCCGAC
>JBGSQJ010000448.1:0-1552 GCA_041738165.1 Bdellovibrionales bacterium | reverse complement strand
TAACTGTGCGTAACGGTTAACCCGACGCCACCTCCAGAACAAGCCGAAGCTGAAAAGGAGCTTCAGGGTTTGGGGGGCAATTTTTGAGCGGCCTTAGGGCCGATTTTTTTTGCCTTGAAGGTCCAAAACCCTATCTTCTGGTCCCTCAGTTCAGGATGCCAGCGGCTAGCTGACCTTGATTCACCCACCTATTAAGACAGATGAAGAGTGAGCTTTGATTTGTTCGATGGGCACATTAGAAGTGGATAATGCGCAAGCAGACCTACAAATTAATGCGTCTGTAGGCCTAGCAACCTTTGGCACCGAGACCGATTGGGACTACTCACAACTGAAAACTTGGCAACGCCATCGTGTTCTTCAGAATCAGACGGTTTGAAGAGAATCTTTAAAGTGGTCCACCCGTCTTCTGTTTGAATTTGCAAAAACCGATAGTCACGCGAAATCACAAAGTCTAAAATCTCACCCGACAATGCCCACCGCACATCGCTATCATCGAGCTGATAGTTTTCGAACTGATTCGTTTGCTTGTTGAACTGAGAGATCACGCCTGAAATTTTTCGTATATCTGACCTCTCTCCTCCTGCTGCGGAACCTTTGAGGCCCTCAAGACGCTTCGTCAATGCACCAATAAAGGCTGCGTTGCTCTTGGTGTCGCCACGACTCAAGGCGGTAAAGAGATGTGTCTTGATCTTAAATCCGTCGCGGCTTTTATGTTGGGCCTCGGTCATAATTTCCATTTTTCTTGATTTGAGAGATTTGGCCACAACTTTTTGACCATCAAAAATCAGCCGGTACCTCTCGGATACGGTCACTACATCGCCATCAGGATTGACGTAAGTTCGAGTGAAATTCACATCTGTCTCTTCGTCGTCGACCGAGGACCACGAGACACCTGTCACTTCAGTCAACTTAGAGAGATTCTTCTCGCTTGAGGGAAAAAGTTTTCGTACCTCAAATCCACCTTCGATGAAAGTCCCATCTCCTTTTATTCGAATTACACTGAAAACACCGCCATTCCCAACGGCATCTGGATGAAAAGCCGCCCAACGGTCAAAGTCATAGCCTCGGCCGGAAAGTGCGGCCATCCCCGATCGCATGGGCCTTCCACCGCTAGTCCAAAACTGCTGCACTCTTGCAACGAACTCGGGATTGGACCCGACGGACTTGGGCAAATCTTTTTCGCTGAATTCATAATTGTTGGTTCGCACTCGCGAATCGCGCACAGCAGGAAGATTGCTGTTATTCGCATACGCAAGTGGCGCCAGCAGCACTAGAATAGTGGCCATCAATTTCATTTCCATAGAATAAATGGAACTAGCAGTCTCTATGCCAATTTGGCTCTGATTCAGGAGATTTAGAGTCTCCCGGTCAATAACGATTTAGACAGGGTGACGGAATTTGTCGCAGCAAATAGCACGGTTCATAGACACATCACGCACGTCATGCTTCCACGGGTCGGTGCCGGCATAAAAATACCAGACCCGTCTGTTAAAGCGGGCCCGACCAGCAGCGCCAAGGCAACTAAGTAGTCAAGGCCACCCTTTGACAGGCC
>JBGSQJ010000214.1:0-8244 GCA_041738165.1 Bdellovibrionales bacterium | reverse complement strand
CGTCCATCAGTGCAGACGACCGCGGCTATCGAGGCGGTTCATCAGGGTTCGAAAATGGCGGCGGAATATTTGGCTCCAGTTCGGCTGCTGGCAACAGCCACACAGGGGGACTTCGAGGCGCTTCGTCCATCTCCGACAGTGGTGGCGGAGGAGCTGGCTATGGCGCAGGCGCTGGTGTTGGCGGCGGCAATGACGGTGCGGCAGGTTCGGCTTACACCGGCGTTGGTGCCGGCACCCTCTTTAGACAAATATTTGGCGGCGGCGGCGGCACGAACGGCGACTCATCGAGCTACAATGGCCATGGCGGAGGCGCCATTTACCTAATGGCTAAATCTGCCATGATTGCGAGCGGTGAATCCGTCGTGATTTCAGCGAACGGAACTTCCGTTCCAGGGTATCAAGGTGCCGGAGGCGGCGGCAGTATCACTGCTGCCTTTGGTAACTTCATAGGCAGTGGCTCTCTTTCTCTGACTGCCAACGGCGGAAGCAACACGGGCCTTGGCCCTGTGGGCGGAGGCGGTTCGGCCGACTCGCTCGCGTGCGCCAACACAGGCGGCACAACCATCACAAACCAAGCGGTCTATGGCCCTTCAGGAAATGCGACCGGCGCCGGAAACGGCGATGCAACACAGATCTCTGCGACCAGCCCAAATTACTCTTGGCTCTGTCTAAAATAACTCTCATTTAATTTTGGAATCGCTACTTCTTAATCCCAAACTTCTGGTTAACCTCGGCACTCACTAATTGAGTCAACATTGTTGACTCAATTGGTGAGTGGCCCAGAAGCCCCACCGCGACAAACCTGAACTTGTGTTTTGACGTTCGGCTCTGACGCAGTTGCCTAGAAATCGACACAATCAATCTGACTTCCACCTACTCTTAAATACCCTTCACTAACAGACCAAGCTCAAACCCCTTGCAACCTAACTGCTCGCATTTTATGGTCTTTCGATTGAACGACCGCGTAGCTCAGTTGGATAGAGCAACAGTTTCCTAAACTGTAGGTCGCAGGTTCAATTCCTGCCGCGGTCGCCAACGCTAGGACACTCATCATGCAGCAACTGATGCTCGGTTTTAGAGGCCCCAAAATTCCAGATTGGCTCAAAGAGCTCAGTGCTGAGCATGGACTCGGCGGGGTCATTCTTTTTGATTTCAATTTTCAAACTAAAGCGTATGAGAACAATATATACGTACCCTCGCAGCTCGAAGATCTCGCTGGCGAAATTCATGCTCTGCCCTCACGCCCCTTGCTTTTTATCGACCAAGAGGGCGGTAAGGTGCGCCGGTTAAAAGAAAAACTTGGCTTTAAAAATTTGCCTAGCGCTCAAGTGATGGGGCAAATGCCTGACGACGAACTAGAACCCATTTTGCGCGAGAGTTTTTTAGAAATGAAAAACCTAGGCGTCGATGTCGACCTGATGCCGTCAGTAGACCTCAACACCAACCCTAGCAATCCTGATATTGGCAAAGTCGAGCGCTCTTTCTCGGCTTCACCCGAGACTGTAAATGCGAAAGTAGAACTGATCAATCGCGTGGCCCTAGACGTCGGACTCGGCCTAACTCTCAAACACTATCCGGGACTTGGCGGCGCCAGCGTCAATAGCCACCTTGAGCTCACCGATATTTCTGGCACGGTTTCAAATGCGCAGCTCGAATTGTTTTTTGATTGGGCCAACCGGCTGTGGACACCCTCAGTTCTCGTCAGTCACGGAATCATGAATGAGTGGGAACCTGAAGTGCCCGTTTCGGCCTCTCAAGTCGCGATTCAAAAACTTCGAACTCGAGCCCCCGACGCGCTCTTGATGTCTGACGATGTGCAGATGCAAGGTCTACAAAAGAAAATGACCACCCCACAAGCCATCGAAAAGGGTTTGTGCGCGGGACTCGACATGATCATCGTGGGCAACAATATGATGCCCGAAGATGAGCAAGCTTTAGCTTGGGCCAAATCTCTCGCTGAAAAATGTCAGAAAGATTCCCAGCTGAACCTCGCAATGGAAGCCGCAAAAAAGCGTGTGCTGCACTTCAAGTCTCATTTTGCCTCAACCAAAAAGGGAGGTCTCAATGCTTCACCAAATCTATCCTAACAAAAAATCAAAACAGTTCATTGCCAGTCTCGTATTTTCAGCTGGTCTACTCTCTGGCTGCTCGAGCACCACCGAAGACGGTGAAGTGAACGCTGGCCGAAAACAATTTCTCGTCATTCCAAGCTCACAAATCACCCAGATGTCCGCCGACGCCTATGAGAAAACTAAGGCCGAGGCCAAGAGCAAAGGCGCGCTCGATCGAAACTCGGCACAAGTGCGAAAAGTACAAGACATTGCCAATCGACTTACCCCCCACACCTCAGTGTTTCGAAAAGATGCCCCTTCGTGGGAATGGGAAGTTCATGTCATCTCAAGCCCAGAGCTGAATGCCTACTGCATGCCCGGTGGTAAAATTATTTTTTACACCGGGATCATCGAAAAACTTGGGCTGACCGACGGTGAAATCGCTGCAATCATGGGCCACGAAATTGCCCATGCCCTAAGGGAGCATGGCCGTGAGCGCATGTCTGAAGCGCTCATTCAGCAAGTCGGGCTTAGCGTTTTACTGGCCACAGGCAAGGTCAACGAGAACTACGCCGGCGCTCTCGGTGCGGTTACGAATCTGGCCATCACTCTGCCCCACTCACGCGCTCACGAGTCAGAAGCCGACGCTATGGGCGTCGAATTGATGGCGCGCGCAGGCTTTGATCCAAACGAGGCCGTTCACCTTTGGCAAAAGATGTCTCAAGCCAGCGGCGGGCAAAAGCCCCCTGAGATTTTAAGTACTCACCCCGCCGACAAGACGCGAATTCAAAAAATTCAAAGTTTGATTCCGAAAATTATGCCTCTTTACCAGGCGACCCAAGGCTAGCTCGGATCCACTCTGACACCGCCATGCCGCTTGCCGCAGCGGTGTCTTGAAGAATGCTAAATGGCGAGCGCTTGTCAGATTCAAGAGCCTCAAACAGCCATTCCACTACGAGCCGAAGCTGTTCGGCTGAATCGCATGAAAAAATCAATGATTCCACTTCACCATCACTCATACTCGAGCTGAGCTCTTGCATGGGCTCAGACCAAACCACGTCCTTCCAACTGGCCGGAGATTGATTCAATTCTGTCGAGCGTGTTTTTATCAATTGATCTAAATCAAGCAATTTTAAACCCTATCGTAATCATCTTGATAGCGAGTGATATCATCTTCACCAAAATACTCGCCGGTTTGAACTTCGACAAAAATCAACGGCACTTGGCCTGAATTTCGCATTCTGTGTTTGCTGCCCGAAGGAATCATTATGGATTGCCCCGGAGTTAGCTTGTGAGTTTTTTCATCGAGCACCACTTCAGCTTCTCCAGAAACGACAACCCAATGTTCACGCCGATGCTTATGGCTTTGGTATGAGAGTTGAGCGCCCACATCAATGCTAATTTTTTTGGCCTTGTATTCTGGCTCATCAGCTAAGATTTCAAATTTTCCCCAAGGCCGAGATTCAAAAGGATGATCGGTAGCTTCGGGCTGCCCAGCTTCGCGCAAGGCCGAAACCAATTCTTTAACTTTTTGCGACGAGCCTTTGCGCGCAACCAGCAGCGCATCCGGCGTGTCGACAACTAGAATATCGGTCACATCGATGAGACCCACAACTTTGTCATGCACTGAAAACACATAATTGTTTTCAGAGTGAACATTGAAAACTTCAGCGCGGGAGCGACTCACCAATGAAGTTGACTCGTCGGTGAGCCGAGCCATCTCGTCCCACGAACCCACATCGCTCCAGCCCATATCACAGGGCACACAAGCCTGTTCGCTCAGTTTTTCCATTATTGCGTAATCAACACTGATCGATTCAATAAGGGCGTACTTGTACTCGGCGTTGCTAAGATCTTCACTGATCTCCGAAATTTTTCGCCACATCTCAGGTTGGAATTTTTTAAACGCTGCAATCATATCTTTCACTTGAAAGACAAACATGCCGGCGTTCCAGAGGTACTGGCCTGATTTGACATACTCCTCAGCTTTTTGCTGGCTCGGTTTTTCGCGAAAGCCCACTACGCTCTGAGCGTTCATGCCGTTTTCAGATAAAATCGGTTTAGAGCCACCGTTGATCTCGATGTAGCCATAGCCCGTCTCAGGCGAATGTGGCCGAATGCCAAGTGTGCAGATCAAACCCTTTCGAGCAACAGACTCGGCCAAATGCACGGCCTCTTTAAAACGTGCCTCGTTGGCCACCAAATGGTCTGATGGAAACACCCCAGCCACTTCATCGCCTTGGCCCCTAAGGTTTAAAATATGACAAAGCAGGGCAATAGCAGGCCCGGTGTTTTTAGCCATGGGCTCAAAGAGCAAACCCTTGGGGTTCATGCTCTCGGCCATTGAAAGTCTCTTGGTCAGCCCCTCCATCGAGCGGGTGGTGAGAATATGCACCTCTCCAAATGGCTTGAGGCGCTTGATTGTTTGGCCCAAAAAAGAGCCATCAAAAAACTCGCAAAATTGCTTCGGATTCGAGGCGCGCGAAACCGGCCACAGCCTGGTTCCACTTCCACCGGATAGAATCACCGGAATCATAACTCGGGCGCTCCTTCAGTTGACGACTCAGCGGCACGTCGTGCAAGATTTCCGTGAAAATCCATCATCTGCACAACCCTAGGGGTGCCCTTAAGTGAAAACTATCCCATTTATCGACCTAAAAGCGCAATACCAAGCGCTTCACAAAGAAATCAATCTGGCCATTCAGAGTGTACTTGAGCACGGCCAATACGTCATGGGTCCCGAAGTCACCAAGCTCGAAGAAAAATTGAGCCAGTTTGTCGGATGCAAACACTCAATTGCCTGCTCGAGTGGCACAGATGCAGCTATTATCGCGATGATGGCACTGGGCATTGGCCCAGGCGACGAAGTCATTGTCCCCGCCTTCTCATTCATCGCCACAGCTGAATCGGTGCACCTCGTAGGCGCAACCCCTGTTTACATTGATGTCGACAAAGACTCTTTTAATCTCGATCCCTCGCAGCTCGAAAAGGCCCTGAGTCCAAAAACCAAGGCGATTCAGCCCGTCTCTCTTTATGGTCAAGTGGCCCCTATGAATGAGATCAATGCATTCGCTAAAAAACATGGCCTCGCTGTTGTTGAAGACGCCGCACAAAGCTTTGGTGCCCTCTACAAGGGCAAAAGAAGCTGCAATTTAAGCACGATAGGAGCGACTTCGTTTTTTCCCGCAAAGCCCCTTGGGTGTTTCGGTGACGGCGGAGCCATTTTTACCAACGACGACGATTTGGCCACAGCCATGCGCGAGATTCGCAATCACGGTCAGCCCACTAGGTATGTGCACACTCGAATTGGCGTGAATGGCCGACTAGATACGATTCAATGCGCCATTTTGCTTCCAAAACTTGAGCGCTTTCAGTGGGAGCTGGATCAGCGCTCCCGGTTGGGCGATCGCTACAACGCGGCACTCAAAAGCCTGCCCGGCCTAAAAGTGCCGTCTTTGGCCCCTGAGTGCACCAGTTCTTGGGCGCAATACACATTGCAGATCGAAAACCGCGATACCTTGCAAAAGTTCTTAAGCGAGCGAGGCGTCCCTACTGCGGTTCACTATCCGCACACAATGTGCGATCAACCCGCGTACCAAGAACGCGGTCGCGTGTTAAACGTTGATACCAGTCGCAGGTTGGCCCAGACTGTTGTGAGTTTGCCGATTTTTCCTGACATGACTGAAGATCAACAAGACTACGTCATTGATCAGGTGAAGGCCTACTTTAAATAATACAAACGGAGGATTGAGTGTCGCTCTTACTCAAACAACTATTTGGGTTTTTAAAACTCCTAAACTCAGAGACGGGTCACAACCAAATTGCAGCGGGGATTGCCGCGGGATTTGTTTTGGGAATGACCCCGGTGCTGAGCCTGCAGACGCTCTTAGTTTTTTTGTGCATTTTGATTTTTCGCATTCAGGCAGGAGCGGCCTTCTTGTCGGCGTTCTTTTTTGCCTTTGTGGCTTGGCTCCTTGACCCGGTTTTTCACTCGGTTGGCCTCACCGTCTTGTCGATGCCTAGCCTGCAGGGCCTCTTCACCATGCTTTACAATATGCCCATTGTGCCTCTAACCAGATTCAACAACACCGTCGTTATGGGTTCAGGGGTCTTTTCGATTCTTATTAGCCCGGTGATCTTTTTTGTCAGCCGAGCGATGATTCTCAAATACCGCGAAGCCGTGGTGGCCAGATTTAAGCAAACAAAATTTTGGAAGGCCGTTAAGGCCACATCCTTCTACAAATGGTACTTCACCTACGAGAACCTCTATGGATAAATCAATTAAGAAGCCTAAAAAACAAGGTCCAATTCGCTTTGGAGCTATTGTTCCAATATCCGTCATCATCGTCTTGATTGGCGTTTACTTTTCAATCTTTTTTGATGGCCATATGAGGCGAGCTCTCGAATATGTGGGCACCCAGGTGCACGGAGCTGAAGTCAATATCGCCTATTTCAACCTGAGCCTTCTTCGAGCCAGCCTTGAAATCAGAGGTATTCAAGTCACCGACAAAGAAAAACCACACCGAAATATCATCCAACTTGGTGAACTCAAGTTTAAATTGCTCTGGGACGCCTTGCTTCGAGCCAAGGTCGTCATTGATGAAGCTAGTGTTTTGGATATACAAGCCCTCACTCCCAGAAAAAAGCCGGGTCGCGTGCTCCCACCGCCTTCACCCAGCGACGAAAAGTCCTCAGTTGTAAATGAGGCTCAGACGGCCGTTCTCAAACAAACTCAAGCCCAATACAGTCAAAACTTTCTGGGTGATATTGCAACTGTGCTCAGCGGCACTGACCCCAAAGACCAAATCAAAAGTCTTCAAGGGCAACTTAAATCTGACGCCCGCATCAAAGAGCTCGAGCAAGAGTTCAAGGTCAAACAAGAAAAATGGAAGGCGCGCATCAAAGAGCTTCCTCAAAGTGACGAACTCAAAGCCTATGAGGGCCGAATCAAGGCGCTTAAATTTGACATCAACAAACCCGCTGAATTTGCCGCCAGCGTGAAAGAAGCCGACAAGATCATCAAAGAGGTCGATGCCAAAGTAAAATTGATTGAGCAAACTTCAAAAGATCTCAATGGCGATGCCAATGTTTACAAAACGGCATTTAATGATCTTGAGAAAATGGTAGATGAAGACTTAAAAGATCTGCAGAAAAAATTTAAGATTCCAAGTATCGACAGCAAGGCGTTTTCTCAGCAGCTTTTTATGGGAATGATCGAGAAAAGAATTGCTGGCTTTTCAAAGTATATCGCCATTGCTCGCGAGTACATGCCGCCAAAGAAAACTGAAGAGCAAAAAGCTGCCGAAAAACAAGCGCAGATCGTTCCAAGAAAAAGAGGCGATGGCCAAAACATTCGCTTTCCGGTCACGACTGGCTACCCATTGTTTTGGCTCAAGCACGCGGCCTTGAGTTCAGAGCTAGGCCAGAGTGAATACAGCGGCAATATCAAAGGCGAAATCAAAGATCTCACTTCAGATCCCGTTTATTTGAAAAAGCCCGCGATCTTTACCGCCAAAGGTGACTTCCCCAAGCAAAATATATTTGGCTTCGACGCCAGACTTGAAATGAATCACACCACTGAAAGGGCCATAGAGAGGGCCAATATCTCGATTGGTGCTTTTCCGCTCGGTGAACAAAAGCTTTCAGACTCTCCAGAGGCGAGCCTCAAGATCAGTGAGGCCAAAGGCTCCACCCAACTTTCGGCGGTGCTGGTCGATCAACAGTTGAAAATGGAAGTTCAAAATCGTTTCGAGTCAGTCAAATACGATTGGGAAGCGAAAAACAAAATCGTCAAAGAGATCGTTGGCAATGTGCTCGCTGGAATCCCCGTGATCACTTTGAACGCGGGCATCACAGGTTCGTTTTCAGATTTGGATATCCATATCAACTCGAATTTGGGTGAAGAGTTGGCCAATGGCTTCAAAGCGCAAATTCAAGCTAAGATCAATGAGGCCAAGGCGCAGCTCAAAAGCATGATCGACGAAAAAATTGGCGGCGAAAAGGCCAAGCTCAAAGCTGAAATTGACAAAGCCACGGCGGGATTAAAATCAACCCTCGACAGTAAAAAACAAGAGGTCGACAAAGTTGTGAACGACGCCAAGTCTCAGGCTAAATCTGAACAAGGCGACTCTCAGAAAAAGAAACTCGAGAATGAAGGCAAAAAACTTCTTAAGGGACTTTTTGGCAATTAGGT
>JBGSQJ010000130.1:0-4045 GCA_041738165.1 Bdellovibrionales bacterium | reverse complement strand
ATCGGCGAGATTTTTGACAAAGAATTTGTTACACGCGGCGAAAAGAGATTTTTAAAACGGGTGCATCGTCGCCGTACGGTGGTGCCTAGCGAGATCCCGCCTCTTTTGTTTAGTGCTTTTATCGCGGTCGAAGACAAGCGATTTCGCGAGCACAATGGGTTCGATTTTGAGTCGATCAAAAGGCTCTACTATGGCGGCACGTCGGGCAGCAAGTCGGGTGGATCGACCTTCACCATGCAGCTTGTGAAAAATGCGTTCTTCGATGATGACGTTGAACAAGAGCGCGAATTTGGCAAACGCACTTTGAAGCGCAAAATTAAAGAGCTTTTAATGCTGCCAATGATCGAGAGAAAATATTCGAAAGACGAGATTTTGACTTATTATCTCAACCTAATCGATCTCACTCCAGATGCTCAGGGCCTCAAAATGGCAGCGTCTGATCTGTTTGGTAAAGAGAATCTTTTTGATCTCGAAGTGCAAGAGATGGCCCTTTTGGCGGCTATGCCTAAGGGTGTGAGTCGGTACAATCCAAGACGTTTTCCCGATGAAGCGAAAGAACGTCGAGACATAGTTTTGGATTTGATGGCCAATCAAAAATACATCACTGACGCAGAGCGAGCCGAGGCCAAAGAAAAACCGATTGTTTTAGCAACTCCGCTCTCACTAGACCCCAATCGAACGCTTTCGAACTTCTACACGGGGCATTTGCAAAATCTTTTTCTGTCGCTAAAAAGACAACAAACGCGAGATCCGAGATGGCAAATGGGTGGACTCGACATTCAATCGCCGCTCAACCTGGAACTTCAAAAGGTCGTCATGAGCTCTTTGCAGCGTGGGTTATTAAATTATGAAAAATCGCGGCAAAGATACCGCTGGTCACCTTGGCTAGACGACGAAGGAAATGCGAACTTCAATGTTGCAGAGTCGGTCAAAGCCTTTGACGGGGATTGGCCAAGGGCCGTTCGCTCTGTCGAGACGAGACACCCCTACCCCGACACGGATTGGATCATTGCCACAAAACTAAATGATGGGTCGGCAAGCTGGGGATTGGCCGATGGATCCAAGGTTCGGGTAAAAGGCGAGGATCTTGGTATTTATAGGTCGCTCAAGAATTTCGATATGGTCACGCTTGATACTGACTTCAAACTGGCATCTGGAACTCTTGTGCAGGGTGCGGCGATTGTTATGGACGTGGCCACAGGCGAGGTTTTGGCTTTGAGCGGCGGGTTTTCAGCAGGCCCATTTGGAAAGTTCGCGCAGAATAACCGGGCGACGAGGTCGCTTCGCCAGCCAGGCTCGACAGTTAAGCCTTTCACTTATCTGTATGCTCTCAACAAAGGGTATAAGCCTAGCGACACTGTGCCCAACCATTTTATTCGGTTTCCCCACATTGATAAATGTCCGTTCAACTGGTCGCCTGACAACTACTCTGGTGGAGGCCCGGCGAGCATGCCTTTGCAAAGGGCCCTTGAGGGATCGGTCAACCGAGCCACGGTGGGACTGTTTTCGCTCGCGGCCGGTACTGGACAGTATCCTGCCTTCACTAAAGTGGTTTCGGATAAGTTGACCTCGGCCTTGTATGACGTTTTTGATTTGGCCGCTGAGCTTGGCGCCTATCCAAAGCGCAGTCGTCTAGCCGCTCTTCGTCGGCGCGCTCCTTGTTTGCCGTTTTTACTTGGCGCCTATGAGACGGCACCAATGAATATGGCACAAGCCTATTCGACGATTGCCAATGGTGGGCTATCTCGAAAGGCTCTTTTTCTTAATCAGGTCTTAAAGGGCAAGCAGCCACTGCTTTCTGACTTTTCAGAATCGCGCCGAAGAGAAGTCGAACAGTATCGCTATGCACTTCAAAATGATTTAGTTTACGCGCCCGAGGCATTTGGCGCGATTGCTGGCTTAGACCCACGCGCCGTCGTTCGTTTGCGCGCTATTTTACAAGGTGTGCTCGCCAAAGGGACAGCTCGAAGAATCTCGGAGTGGAGCCATTTGATTGGCGGCAAGACGGGCACCACGAACGATTCTCACGACGCTTGGTTTTTAGGTTTCAACAATCGCGTCGCAGTGGCGGTATGGGTTGGGTATGACGATGACAAAGACTATCCAAATTTAGGCGATAGTGCGACTGGCGGCGGAGTGGCACTGCCGATCTTTAAAGAAATAATGGATCAATACTACCAAATTAACCCTGATGAACTCAATTCACCTCTTCTGACAGAAGAAGAGGTATTTGGTTTGATTAAAAATGGAGGAAAAAAATGAAATTCAAAACTCTTTTAGGCGTAGGCGCGGCTCTGTGGGTAACGGGCGCAGGTGCTCAAGTGCAATTGAGCTACACAGAAAAAGACCATTTTCACGATGTCTTTGGGTCGAGTCAGACGAACGAAGCCTATTTTTCTTTGCGCGATGACTATTTTAAAAATTGGGTAAGCAATGGTTCAGGTAAAACCTTGTCTATGGATCCGGCGCCAGGGTTAACGGGTTTGATCAAAGGGATCGCGGCGGGCACGGCTCCAACGATGTTGAATTCAGCTGATTATCAAGATCAGGCTAGGGAGTTTGTCGATGCGGTCAATTTTCGAAATCAAGACGGCAGGCCCGAAGTCGAAATGGACGAAAAAACTCCCGAAGCAGACCTTAAGGCCAAACTCAAAAACACGCATGTTGTCGAGAGCGTACTCAGCGCGGTTTTGGATGTGCCTTTTCAGCAAATTAATTTGGATCCAAGTCGAATTTTGACCTTGGCGAGCGCCATAGATGTCGATCATTTTCACTTTCCAGTTTCAGGTCAGGTGGTTTTAGAGGCTTTAGAAAACCATCACAGTGCGCGTGCTTTCGTTAGACCCGAGCAGACCTATGTTCTTTCGGCTTTCGATTTGCGCGACTACAACTGTGAAGTCATGGAAAATCAAATCAATGACTACTTTAGCAAGCGGCCCGAAAGAGATCGCCTGATGAATGGTTCGATATATGTGATTAGCGACATTCAGTTGAACAACGCAGAAGATATTGAAGGCTTTTCTAGGCAGGTGGGCCGGCGTCCCGATAGGTTGATCAGTCAAAAGGTTATTTACGCCAGTCACTTGATTCGAGCTGCGAATACCTACTTTGCATTTTATAGCGAAGACGGTGGAGCAAAAACCCGAGTGGTCTTACTTTCAAATATCGCTATGGGTTCAAAGTTCTTCACTGGCAAAACGGGTATGGTGGCCAGACGCTTTTTGCTCAATGGGGTAGGTTCAGGAGTATCGGGTGTTGTGTTGGACGCGAAAGATGCCGTGTCTTCAACGGTCGACGCATTGGGGTCACTGTTTTCTGAAGCGGAAGAAGACACAGGACGCAAAAACTCATGCGACAAGGGTCTAGCACTTGGTTTGACCAAGTATTCACAATCTTTGTTTACGCAGTTTGCCGATTACATCGGGCAAAACTAATCTGCGTATTGTTTTTAAACAGCGCGCTACACATTTTGTTTATAAGCATGGGGAATATTGCCTCATGCTTTGTGCAATAGATTCACTTTACATTTTGCCAATCTCTTTTTTCTCCCGTTTCTAAAAAGCTGGTGTTAGATGGTTTCATTTTTAACCCTCAACGCGAGATTTTATGAAGACCACAACTACAGAAGCGAGTTTCTTAAAAACATCTACTTTGATCGCGCTCCTGACATTGGCATTTCCGCTCACAGGGTTTATTGGGCTGATAACTTCATCGCCGCGACTCCTGACTTATATTGAGGGTGCGCCGGCAATGAATTTTGAAACAATGGTAGGTGTACTATTGATTATCTTCTCGATATTTCAATTCAATCGGACCGCTCTTTCGACGGTTGACGCCCGAGAGAACCAAAGAGATCTATTAAAAGCCGGGATTGTGATTTTAATTGCTGCGGCGCTATGCACACTGTTGCGACCTGAGACCCTAAGTTGTACCAACGCTATTGTGAGTCTTTGCGCGTTGTTAAGTCCGCAAATTCATTCGGCGTAAGATTCCCAAGTGAGCTGTGCGGACGATTTTCATTGTAATCAATTCTCCATTCTTCGAT
>JBGSQJ010000077.1:0-9156 GCA_041738165.1 Bdellovibrionales bacterium | reverse complement strand
CAACGCGCGCGCTCAATCTAACAGATATAAAAGTTGAAGTGATCAAAAAGCCGCAATAGCGTTACGTCCTAGAACAACAATAATTCTTCAAGGGGGAACTATGAAGATGATTCTTGCGCTCGGAGCCATTTTATTTTCAATGAACGTATCGGCAGATCTGAAACCCATGGCCGTTTCAGATATTGGCGTCATGATGAACAACGACAACGGCACTTACACGGTTGTTTGTCTGAATGGTAACCGTGAAACGGTCACCGACCTTGACTTGTCACTTGGTAACGTTTGCCCCAACCGCACAACTTCTGAGCCCAGCGAAATTCTCTCGATGCAGTTTCGTGAAGACGGAAGCTTTGATGTGGTTTGCCGAAACATGACCAAAGTTGTCGCCACCGCCGAACAAATCATGGCGGGCGGAGTGTGCGCTCCTCCAGCTCCAGTATTTGAGCTTGAAGATGGAGCCTACACTGTACAATCTGGTAACTCTGACTACTGTGATCAAAGAATAGAAGCTCGCCATCAGGACAACCAACTTGTTGGACTAAAGGTCTATTTCACGAGCCCGTGTAGCGCCTCAAGAGAAATGACTTGTGAAGAGGGAGCTTGCACATCTTCAGATTACGAAATTCAGGTTCTTAGCGCGACGACCTACCAGTTTTCACGTCAAGGTGGCCAAGATCCTGCTGTATTCGGCAAAAAATAGGGCGGTCGCTGAAAATGGCTAATCGGTTTTAAATGACGTCAGCCATTTTTATTGGCTAGTTGGAAATTTCGCCAAATCGCGGGTTGAACTCAGTATCGTTCAAAACACTGAGTGATCAAATTCAACCTGCGATTTTCTGTTCGAGGACGGGCTAGCGCGCCGCTTTCTCAAAAGCCAAGCCCACATTGGTTGAGCTGGTTACGCAAATTTATTTACGCTCCCTCCGCCGCGCCTCACAGCCCAACAATTCCGCGAGCCTCTTCGCGTTCAAAGTGACCAAACTCCTTATCAATCATCGCCCCTAAGTTTTGTCGGTCGGTGACATAGGCATGAAGTGAGCGCAGTGCTTTGAGTTTTTCTTTTGCCCACGCAAACTGATCGAGCACGTTCCCTAACTCCTCACTAAGTAAAGACGGAGTCTTGCCTACGCTGCTATAGGTGCCAAGAAACTCTTCGATTGCCGCATGTTTGTCTTTGTCAAACGAAGCACGGCGCATCTTTTGAAGTAGCACTTCATTGCTCATTGCAAAAAATCGCTTCGTGATCAACACACCGACATTTGATACCTCGATCTCGGCTCCCTCTGGCAAAACCAACTGGATGCGCAAATAGCAACCACCCTTCACAGACTCAACGCGATTGTTTTTGATGCTAATCGAACATTGATAAGTACCCGAACTCTTTATTTCGAGAGTTTCACTGCTTTGCCGAACGTAAAGCGCGGGCCACTGGGCGACGTCCGCCCAAACCTTATATATCTTCAAAGTTGCATGGCCAGACTTAAGAGCGTTTGAATAGACGACTTCTACATCTTTATCGAAGCCGAATTGATTGAGATCAATGTACTTTGTTTCGCTTGCGCTGTATTCGACCTCAGACTCATCGATCGACGGATGAAATTCTGCAGGAATAGACTGCCAGTCAACTCGAGCTGGTTTTTGAGGAGCGCCGCCTCCGTCTTTTTTATCATCTGAACCGGATTTGCCCGCAGTCAATTTGATATTGCAGCCAACCAGTCCAAGGGAAGCGACCAAAAGAAAACATGCGATCAAGTTCAACGTTTTCACAAAATCCTCCTGATTTTGGGTTTTGGGCATATCGAATGTCCAAAAATAAGCTGAATTTTGGTGAGGGACACGAATGTCCAAAGCCGCACGTCAAATTCGGCAAACCAGTCGTTTAAGAGCAAAAAGGGTGCCCGTGGATTCGTCAGTGAAATCAATCGGCAAAGAAACGAATTTACGAAAACTTGCCAATAGGGGTGACCATACTGGGGCTCATCGTTGAACGAGCACGTTACTGATAGACAGCCATCAATATCAATCGACCGCCCACCTCAATGGCCATGTACATTTGGTCGCCATCGACTAAAAACTTTGGGGGTGCGCGTAGATCGTCGCCAAACCGAGCCCTTACGTCTAGCTTGGCTGTCTCAAACATATTTCCACCAATAAATTTATAAATGTATAAACCCTTTTTTGTACCGCTCGCAAACCCTACGGGGGAATATGGATATTCAAAAAAAGTAGAAAATGTGCCAAGGGTCGCAAAAAGTTTTGGGTCCAAATGCAAAATCGATTTTACGCCACTCGATCCTACCTCAAGAATATCAACGCCTGCCTGACCCGAAAGGCGAAGCAACGTGGACCCATCTTCTGAATTTGTCCAATGGATTTGGCCAATCAGGTCTCTGTGCGAACTCAACAGCTCGGGCCGCTTGAGGTCCACAATCTTAAACACATCAAGAAAGTTTCCACCCTTGCCCTTCTTATTAGAATTTTCAGCCTTTCGGCTCGAAGTTAAGTACATCTGTCCATCTAGGGATTCGTGAAGAGAAATTCGGCCATCGCCAACCGAAAGCTCGGCAAGAAGATTCAGCTGGTCGCCCACAAGCTCCAACAAATCTACCCTTAGCGCGTTGATTCTAGAGGCAATAAAAACGCGTCCCGATCGACTCATTAGCCAATCTACCCACCTTTCTTCGGCAAAGTAGCCTAGATCAGCCACTTTGCTCAATTTTTCAGACTCAAAAGTGTATAACGCCGAGTTTGGACTGTTCTCTTCCTTGCCGATTGCATAGGTTTGACCATCGGCAGTTTGAAGCCACCTGACACTTCGAATGTCTAACCCCAAATCAACACGTCGAAACGCACGGCCGTCCCACTTCAAAAATTTAGACGTAACAAAATCGTCGTTCACCGCAAGAAACACTTCACCTTGTCTTGTCTCATGCCAGGCAAAATTATAATTTCCAACGGACCTTCCAACGATATCAGCAGTTACGGATTGTCGAACGCCTTTGTCTAAAATTTCTATGGATAGTCCGTTGGTTCTTTTGTTGCCATAGCAGAAAAATACCTTTCCCTGTTTGGTCTTGAACCATTCAAACCCAGTGTGCTCGAATGCCGAATTTTCGAGTCTCGTTGGAATGTCGCCGATTCCAATCGGTGAAAAAACGCTTCTGGTGACCTCGGATTGCTTTTGATGGTCAAGACTATGTTCTTGTCTCAATCGCCAAATCACTGCGACTCTTGATTGTATCTCTGGCCAATCACGCTGTCTTTGAATCAAACTGGTTCGCTCTTCGAGTTCGTAAAAGGCCGATCGAAGTTGTATAGTCAATGGTCTCTGATCTGAATTCAAAAATGGATTGGCCCAAACTTCAGAATTGGAAACTACAGAATAGCCACTTTGCCTAACGTCAGGTCTCAATTCGCGGTCCAAAAAGAATTGGAATAGTTTTACAAAGGCTTCGCCTTCTGGTGTTAGCTTGCGCATTTCGTCTGAGGTCGCGATGCCGGTCAATGCCGAGTCACAAACCGAAGCTAGGGCTGATTGAATACCCAGCGCAAGAAGAAGGCTGATTGCCCAGACTTTGCAGCTCATTTTTTTGCATCCTTTGCAGAAAGCCGGTCAAAAAGCGATATTAGATAAAGCTTTCCTTTTGAGTCACCCATAATAAAAGGAGAGCGTTCCGATTTTGCGTCGACCCGGATCGGTGAAGTCGTAGATCCTTGCCAAAATGGCTGGTTGTTCTTAGCCCCAAAAGAAACTGCAAATTGATCTTGAAAACGTCCATTCACAAATTCATAGAAGTGCACTTTGTTACCTATGGATCCAACGACGGCATAAACCGTCGGAGACCCCAAGCGGCTAAGCTGCTCACTCCAGATTGGGGGACCCGCATTTGCAAAAGTATCTTCGATGTACTGTAGTTCTTTGAACTCATGGTCTACCCATTCGTGGAGCATGACTCCAGAGCCGCTCGCCGAAAAAGACAAAAAAGTTCGATCATCTTGCAGGTACCAGGACGGACTGGATGTTTCACGCTCTCTAGTGTCAAATTTTTTTATGAGGTTCAGGTGGCTGTCTTTAAATTCATAAAGGTAGGCGGCCATCCTAGCTCCAAAGCCCAAAATTACCCGGCCATCGGTATGTTGGTACCAGGTTGGGGCAGACGTCACTTCTTCGTCAACCGAGATGGGGTCAGAAGCCAACTCAAGCTTGCCATCGTTCAATCGATATACAGCCAAAATTCCGTTGGGGGGGGCAAGCGGGCAGATTTATCGCTCCACACAACAGCAAGATAGACTTCACCCTCTTTTGTCTTGTGCCAACTAGGCCGGTAGTAGACCGCAAAAGCCCGACCAAGTTTTGGCAAATCGGTTGGTCGTTCTACGAGCTTCTTGGCTTTGAGTTCAAGTAGTTGCGCGCCCAAGCCGTCGCCACCTCCAACGACTATAAATTTTTTGCCGGCATCATCTTCAATCCACTCTGAAATATTTTCTATAGGGAGCAGTTGAGTAGATTCGGCTATCTTTTTCAATTTATCATTTTCGAGCCGAAACGCGACAACTCGATGCCAAGAGTCAACGACCGCCAAAAAAATTTGCCCTTTACTGTCTTCGTGCCAAGCCGCGCGAGAATCCTCTGCAAGAGTAATCCCTTTGGCCCTTGCAATTTGAACTAGTTTGTCGCCCCGAAACTCATAGACACATAGAGATCTGGGTTCTTTGCAGCTCATTGCACCAAGTAGCCGGCCATCTTGAGTCGTCATCCATTCGGGGGGATACAAACCCTCTTTCGAAACCTCGAGCAGCTCTTTTGCTTTAGGGCTGAACATGTGACTTGTCTCATTATTTTTGTCAGATCTGTCCTGAGACTCTGCAAACTGTTTGTTGAATAAAACTTGAAGCTCGTTCTTGATCCAAAGCCAATTTAAGACGTTTTCTCCGGGACTGGGCGCGCCATTCATCAAAATCCCATCGACCGCAATCGACAATTGCACTTCAAATGGCTGGGCCAGTTTAGAAAACGGATTGATCGGTGCTTCAGACGATTCAACGGCCTCGATGACCTTTTGCGCGTCTTCTAATGTAGAGCGCTCGACATATATTTTTATAAGGCCCACAAAACTCGTCGAAAGATCCGCGTGACGGGTGAGACCCGTCTCGCATGGATCGGACGCACGGGCGATGGGCCCCGCAAAAACGCTGTAAAAAACTATTAAACCTAAGCCGATGTACATTTCAAAAATCTTTCCTCAAGTTAAAAAAACTATTTGAGCTGAAGCCTGTTCCAAATTGAAATCAAATGATATCCAGAGGTGTAGGTAGCTACCCACAACCCTTGAGATGTGGTTGAGATTTGATGCCACGCCAACCAAAAAGGCCCTTCTTTCATGTCATAAGTCTTTCCAGAAGAGATCAGCCCGCCCGAGATCTGGTAAATCAATATCTGTTTTTCAGTTGAAATCGCAGCAGCCCAGATTGTGCCTTGATCCCCCTCGCTAAGAAAAAATGGGCTTCGGAGTGAAAGAGACAGACCCTTAAGCTGACCGCTTTTCACCAATTTTTCGTGATCGAGTTCGACTAAAGTGATCTCATTTGAATTGCCTACGATCATAAACTCGCGATCTTCATCAGACATCCAATTTGAGGTCGCTAAAACTTTCTTCTCAAATTTGAGTTCTGACTCACTCGTCAGAACCCCATTCGTCATTGAAATTAATTGAATGCCTTCTGCGGTCACGATCGTCAAGCGGGCGCGGCCGTCTTTGCCTTTTTTCCATTCAAAAGAAAAAAGACTTGGATCTGCGATATTTGTGTCCAATTTCGATTCAATTTTGAGCTTTCCACTGTCGATTTTATAGAGATGTAAATACTGCCTGCCGATGCCGGCGACAAACAAGTCTCCACGGTCGTCTTCGACAAAAGAAAACTTGAGTCCAAAGAACGCATCCACCTTTGAGTCATCCAAATGCGTCAGTTTGTCGTCGGTATCGACAGAAAATAGAAAGACCCCCCAGGTGTGGCCGATAGCCACATAGATTGTTCCATTTTGCGATTCATAAAACTCAGGTGACGAGCCCACAGGGGCCGAAGTCATTCCATTTAACCGCATGCCCCCAAATCCGGTTCTCCGAATTGAATTGTTGATCTCATCAACGACGTACAAATAAATTTCGTCGTCAGTTGGAATCGCCAAATAGATCTTGCCTTGACTAGTTTCAAAAAAAGTAGGCGCGCTCGATTTACTTCCCCAGGCGGACAATTCATCGATTTGGTGCTTCATTTCGCCGGTGAGATCCATAACATGCACTTTGCCATCTCGTGTACCAAACGCGAACAGACTGCGACCCTTGCTAGTCTTGAAAATCACTGGTCGGTGATCAATTGGTTGAGATCCAAACTCCAGCTGAGTTAATTCGTGTGGGTCTGACAATAAGCCCGTGTCGATGGTTTTTAGGTCATGATCCTCTTGTTCCAGCTGTTGCGTGGATATCCACATTTTGAGTTTGCTTCGAACATGCGGCCACTCCGCCTGAATGGTTTCGGCGGTATCGGCTGCCAAAACGTGATCTATCGCTGAGCGCATCTGAATCTCTAAAGGACCTATTTCGTTTTTAAATGGGTTCAACACGGCGGACGATTCAATCAATGTTCGAACCGTTTCTAATGCCCGCGCCTGATCGGAAGATTTTTCTGCATAGAATGTGACCAAGTTTAAAAATCCCCGAGAGCTCTCACCCAGTACGAGACTCTCATGAATGTTGCCGGGCAAGAGAAGACTCTGACTGCACGGCGTACCGATTGACGCCGACCAGGCCATGCATCCTGCGGCAAGTAAATAGACTATGAAGCCTAGGGCATTGATTCGTTTCACCATTTTTGGACCAATTGATCGATTAGCCATTTTGTAGAGGCCACTTCTTTTACATCTAAACTATTGAGATCGCGCCCAGTTAATCCGCGAATATTTCGAAAGTAGTCGTCAAGAACCGCCGTGTTTGTACGCTGATCGGCTAACGCTTGACAGGTATGCACAAATTCTCGCAGAGACTGAAGATCCAAAAGGTACTGACTTCTTTTCGTCTCGTCATGCATCCGGTAGGGTACGCCTGCCAGCTGAGTCTTCCAGTTTGATGGACTCGTCAGCTTTAGTGCCCCTTCGTATTCGACGAGAACCGTTTTAGCCAATGTTGAGGCGTTATCCAAATCCCGAATCAATTGTTCGGGCAGTTGCTCTGGTTTGGCGCTTGTGGAGTAGTCATAGCGACTGTTGATTTCGGGAATTTCTTTTGATTCGGAAACTAGTTTTTCGATATCCGAAGCAGTGAATTCACGATAGTAGGACGCCTCAACTCCGGCTTCTTGAATGGATTCGGTGAGCTTAATGAGATCTTGGTTGGTGCCGTTGATTCCGATAAACATAATTTTGATTGGAGTTCGGCGGTCAATAGCATTTCGCCATTGCCGAATGGCCTCTAGATCTACCGTTGAACCTCCATCTGACATCAGAACAATGTTTGCTGAGGCCAGGGGCTCTCCGGCTCTTTTTTGAGCATCTAAAATGGCCGCGAAGGCTTGCTTTAAGGCCTCTTGAATGTCTGTTCCCTCACCGGTGTTCTTCATGCTCTGCCGGTAGTCTTTTATTACTGAAATCGCTTCGGCGCTGTTTCTGACGGGCATAACGGTGTGAACTCTTTGGTCAAATCCCATCAACTGAACTTTGTGGCGATGTTCACCTGATCGCCCCACCTCACTCAGCGCCCGATCTGTAAACGTGGCAGAAAGAGCGGCTTGAAAATCCCCTGGGATTCCACTCATACTCCCTGAAGTGTCATACAATACCGCGGTCACTCGATAGGGGTCCTGGATACCCCCAGATCGCTTGACCGGCACTTGACGTTTGCGCGAGCGGCGCATGAGCGTGCCCTCGAGCAAATTCTCAAGAATTGGTTTTTGCACTTGGGTGCGCATCGCATACTGCGCCCCGTTTAGAGTGGTGAGAGGGGTGTAAATGGGGGGTGCCTTTGAATTTTTGTCGTCTTCGTGGTTTTGAATCTCAGCATAGGAAGGGGCCATCTCAGAATCCATTATGAAATTGGCAAGAGGGTTGAGAATGCGAATCAGGTTGAGGTGGGCCAACTTGCCCTTTGTTAGGGCCTCAAATGCGTCGCTCACTCCTACACTTGAGTCGAATTCGTCAATTTTAAACATATCCATAAAAATGCGCCGCGAGTGCCTGGGCAATCCGTCTGCAAATTTTTTCACCGTGCTGATTTTATGGCCATCGACTTTTGCGAAACGATCAAAATGTAAAATGATACTTTCGACGAGCGTTACGAGTCGATTGAGATTTGGGGTTTTTTGATTCTGGTCTAACATTTCTGCGAAGAACCTTAGGCGGTCGGCAATTTGCACGACCTTGGCTCGACTTTTTGACACATCAGACTTACGAAGTTTTGCGGACACCGAAAGCAAAGCATCGCTGATGGCCTCTTGCTCAAACTGGACGGCCTTCTCGCCTTTGGCTAGGAGTTTTTGGATTGCAGGATTCTTGAGGTACCGGTCAGATTTGAGTTGCAGAACTTTCTGATGGGCCCACTTTGAGGGAAAGCGCGGCGAAAATGCGTCTCGCAGGATGACTCTCATAGCGCGTTCAATCAGATGGATAGGCGGCTTTTCGTCTATAAGAGAAAGTGAACCTAGCTCTAGCTCTTTTTCTAGCTCATCGAGGGTTTGTGCTTTCTCTTCTTCGCTCAGCGTTTCGGCTTTTGCGGTCTCATTGTCATCACTTTTTTGCTTGTCCTGCTCTTTGCCGTCGCTTTGATCACCAGCTTGGTCGGCGTCCTCTTTTTTCGTATTTTGCTCATTATCTTTGTCGTTTTCTTGTTGTTCTTTATTTTTACTTTTTTCTTTGTCTTTCTTAGGCTCTTCAAATTCAGTTTTAAAAGTGTCGTCATCAAAATCTTTTTGCTGATCGGGTGCCCCCCCTTCGCCTGATTCATTTTCTTTGGCGCGATCTTTAATCATCGGCGTGGGATCAAAACTTTGCCATCGACCGTCAATATAGGCCTCGACCCACGCGTGGGCCTCGTTCGGAGTGTAGGCGATCGAAGTACGCTTTGGCCCGGCTTTGGCCCTAAGTCCACCGACTACACGTGCTGGAAT
>JBGSQJ010000061.1:0-3265 GCA_041738165.1 Bdellovibrionales bacterium | reverse complement strand
TCGCACGCTCACTGCTGCGGCTAAAACTAAATATCCAATCGGCGTAAAAATTGGCGCGCTCAAGCTGACTTTGCACATGCTTCATCAGCTGACCGGAGTTTTTAAATTCGAGATTTTCGATCATCTCGTGCTGATCGGCCGAGCTCAATATGTCTCCAGAACCCATGACATGCAGGTACTGGCGCAAAAACAAGAGCTGCTCTTTGACTTCTCTTAAGACCTCAAAGGCATGCGGGTCGTGAGTTTCAAATGGTTTGGGGTACAAGTCTGCAATGGCGAGAGCCTGATCGATATCCCTTAAGCCGCCCCCACCATATTTCAAATTAGGCTCTAAATAATTCGACACCGAATCTTGCCTCGATCTACGCTCTTCACGCTCGAGTTTAACAGCTTGATAAATCGTCGATTTGAACGCGGCGACCTTCATCCGCTGCGCTTCAACTCGGCCCGCATCTTGCTCCCTTAGGGCTTTGGCACGCGACAAGGCCAAAATATCAAAGGGCTCAACCCCCACAGTCCAATCGTTTAAATCTTGAGGAGTGCGCGCGCGCAGTTTGATGCCTTCTTTGAAGGCCTTGCCGACAAAATCTTTTACCTTTTCAGATTCACCCAAAAATAGAAGATCAATATCCGATTTCAAACAAAGTTCATCGCGCGCCCAGGAGCCTAAAACGACGGGCTGAAGGCTTAAGAAATCGCCAATTTCATTGAGTCGATCCAGCATGACCGATTGCAGCCAAATGGAGTATTCATGGCTCGCCGATCCCAAGCGCTTGGGAAACTGCGGAGCCAGAGCCATAAGCTTATCTTTGGCCTGAGCCAGCCCTTCAGAGTTTAAGAAATTTCTTGTCGCCACTGGTTCAGTGTATTGAGAGCTTCAAGCGGTGTCATCTTTTCTAATTCGAGCTTCTTGAGTGAGTCCATAAGAGACTGCTTGGGCATCTCGTCTAGCAGCGAAAGCTGGTGATGGACGGGCGTGTGCCTAACAGCCACGGCGCTTGCTAATGCCTCGGTGGGCGACCCGGCGACACCCGCCTCGTGCTCTATCAACAGCTGCTCGGCTCGATTTGTCACATCAGCAGGCAGTCCGGCGAGCCTTGCCACGTGCACCCCATAGCTCTGATTGGCAGGACCCGGCATGAGAGTATGCAAAAAGGCAATTTCTCCGCCCGATTCTTTTACACTCATATGAAAGTTTTTAAGCTCAGCAAAAACCTCAGTCAGTTTGGAAAGTTCATGATAGTGGGTGGCAAACAAGAGGCGAGAGCGGGTCTTCGAGAGTAAATACTCCAAGATGGCCTGAGCCAAACTCATCCCGTCATAGGTTGATGTGCCTCGCCCGATTTCATCGAGCACAACCAATGATTTGGGCGTGGCTGACTCAAGAATTTGTGCGGCCTCAGTCATTTCGACCATAAAGGTACTCAAACCTTCGTTCAGGGCATCGCGTGCGCCAATGCGGGTGTAGACGGCATCAAAAACCGGAAGACGAGCCCTTGAAGCGGGAACAAATGAACCCATCTGGTTGAGGATCACACAAAGCGCCACTTGGCGCATGAGCGTGCTCTTTCCCGCCATATTAGGGCCGGTTAAAAGTATCGCGCCGTTTTCTTTAAGTTCGATCGAGTTGGCCACAAAGCTGCGCCCTTGAAGACCCTGCTCCACCACCGGGTGGCGACAGTGCTCCAAAACCAACGGTCCGCCTTCACTGATTTCAGGACGCACATAGCGCCGCTCGAGCGCCAACCACGCAAGTGCACTCAAGACATCCCAAATCGCCCAAGTTTGCGCGAGCTTGAGTAGACTGGGCGCAAGATCAAGAGTTTGGTTTTTTAAACCCATGAGCAGATCATATTCAAGACCACCGCGTTTTTGCCGGCTCGAGAGAATTTTTTCTTCAAGTGCACTCAGCTCGTCCGTCGTGTAGCGCTCGGCATTGGTGAGAGTTTGTTTGCGCTGATAGTGAGAAGGGGTCTTTCCCGATTGAGCTTTGGAAACCTCGATGTAAAACCCAAACACATTGTTGTAGCGAACTTTGAGGGTCGCAATACCGGTCGACTCTCGCTCTTTGGCCTCAAGCTCGAGCAGCAAAGTGTGGCTCTCTTCACTGAGCCGAATCATCTCGTCGAGCTCAGGGTGCAAACCTTTATTGATCAGTCCACCCTCTTTAAGCGAAAGTGGCGGCTCATCGACAATGTACTTTTGCAATTTGATTTTGAGTTCACTCGCCTCTTTTAAATGAGCAAAGAGTTCGGTGCCGAGATTAGCGACCTGAGGATGAAGTTCCACCAAACGCTCACCCACTTCAATCGAGTCGGCGAGTGCTACCAAATCGCGTACATTAAAGGTGCTCGACGCCAATTTGGCAAGTCGCCTGGGAATATCTCCAAGCCCGGCAAGCGTTTGCCTAAATGTCTTTAGGGGACCATTTGTCCACATCTCAATATCAGAATGCCGCTTATTGATTTCGGCTTTCGACATCAAGGGCTCGCGCAGCCAAGTTTTGAGAGTGCGAGCGCCCATGCTGGTTTGCGTGCGATTGATCGCCCAAAAGAGCGAACTCTTGCCGCCGATTTCTTGTGGCTCAAGCAGTTCCAAATGGCGGGCGCAGGCGGCACTGATTCTCATGTTTTGAGATAACTCTCGTTCTTGAAACTCAATTGGAATGGCCAGGCGTGTTTCACCATGTAGAACCTGGCCGTAGCCTTTGAGGCGTTCAAATGGGCTCATTGCCGCGGCTGAACTGCCATTCGGTTTTGGAAACACCGAAACTGTTCGAAGCAAGCTCACGAAACCTTCAGGTCTGTTTTCGAATTGTTCAGACGACAAGACCACCTCAACTGGGTTGAGCATGCTGATCAGTTGCTGAACTTCACTCTCAGATCGCACCCGGTAAAAAAAGGCATCCCCTGTGGTGAAATCTGCAAACGCGACAGTCCCGCCTTCAAAGGCGCACATGTAGCAGGCCGAAATTTCATCGAGAGTCGTCGGGTCGTAAACCATCCCGGGTGTGAGAACGCGGGTGACAGCTCGCTTGACCAAACCCTTGGCTAGTGCGGGATCTTCGATTTGATCGCAAATGGCCACCTTGAATCCCGCGCTTAAGAGTTTAGCGATGGGACCCGCGATACTGTGATGGGGAACTCCGCACATCTTTGGAGAATCAGGGTCTTTTTTGTTTCGCTGAGTAAGAGCAATTCCCAAAACCGGCGCAGCCCTTTCGGCGTCTTGATGAAACATTTCAAAAAAATCGCCCATACGAAAA
>JBGSQJ010000427.1:0-6716 GCA_041738165.1 Bdellovibrionales bacterium | reverse complement strand
CATTCGTGAGCGCAGGTAGGCCTGCCTTTCCCAAACCCTAGCCGACTCACTCCAGTACTTCTCAAGCGAGATGGTGTGAATAATCAGTGCGACGCTTTTCCCAGTTGGCCTTAACCTTAAGTCGATATCGTATAAGTTTCCGCCCCGCGCCGGTTCGGTTAGGCGAGATATAAAGCGACGTGCGACCTTATGGTCCGATTCATTCGGTGTATTCTGAGTGACAAAAACAAAATCGAGATCTGAGCGAAGTCCGAGTTCTTGCCCTCCCCATTTGCCCAATGCCATGAGTTCCAGAGAGGACTCAGGAAACTCTGACTTTAAGTGAACTAAGAGTTGGTGACCAATAGAATCGGCCGATTCAGATATTCGAGAAAACAATGGCACCAATTTAAAATCTTCTAAGAACTGAGAGGCCGCCCAGATTTCGGAGATCAATTTTCTTGCCGCCATCTGATCAAGCAGGGCGGATGTCTCTTTTTCCCAAGGTTCATCGAGCTGCAATAGAAAATGATCGAGAAGTTCGGGCCGAGAGGCCAGAATTGCACCTAAATAGTGTGACTGACAAAAAAGTTTGGCCAGCCGATCAATGAGGCTCGGCGACCTCAGAAGCATCGTGAAGAACGTGGCTTTGGCACGGGTTGAGCGCACAAAATCGAGCAAAATGGCCAAGCCACGATCGGCTGCATTTTTTGAATGTTTAGATAGAGCCAATACAAAACGGTACAGAAACTCAAGGCGAGCGCGCTCATCTCGATCATTTCGGTATGAAAGTGCTGTGGCCCGAATCAAGTCTGGCCAAATGAGTGTGACGGACTGGTCGCTGAAGCCAAGCCCCCTGAGCCAGGTTTGTTGAAGGACTTCATCAAGAGGCAGTTGCACATGATTGAGATCTACAGAGCCTAAGAGCGAAGAAACGATTTGATCGACCTGGGTCATAGTCGTTTGCAGAGAGGTCAATTGAGGCACCTGATGGGTTTGCAAATCCTGGTGGGCCTGGGCTTCATTCTCATGAGTTCGGAAGTTCCAATAGAATTCGATGAGGTCGTCACCATCTTTTTTTGGCAATAGCCCGGCTTCGATGAGTCGACGGATGGCCTCGGGGGTCGAGCGAGTTTGAAGGCGAGTGATTTTTCCAGCATGCAAAACCAATAGAGCATGGGTGAAGAGTTCAATGTCTCGGATTCCGCCAACTTCAAGTTTGATATTTATGGTCTGAGACTCACGAAGATGCCCGAGCGCATGAATTTGTGCCCTGAGTGCCTTTAGATCTTCTAGCAAAGTAAAATCTAAAAACTTTCGAAAGGTAAAGCGTCTAGCAAGATCTTCAATTTGATCTGTGATCGGCTTAGAACCAAAGAGAGGTTTTAGCCTCACCAGAGCTAGACGCTCCCAAGTTTCGCCTTGGCTCCAATAGTGATCTTCAAACTGCGAAGGAGTGGTGATGAGCGGGCCAAATTTTCCACCGGGCCGAATGTCGTAATCGACTCTAAGCAAGTATCCCCACCTCGAGTGGCTTTGAAGAACAGAATTAAATGACCGAATTTTTTTTTCGCAATCGGCAATGGCGCTAGGTTCAGATACGGCCACCAGATCTACATCGGAGCTGAGATTGAGTTCATCGGCTCCCAGTTTTCCCATTGCAAAAAGGGCAATGGGAAGCCGATCGAGACCCACTTCACGCCAAACGCTTTCGAGAATTTCACTGGCCTTGGCTGACCAATAAAGGCAGATGTTCTCTGCCGATTCGAGGTTGAGCAATGTGCAGATCGCAGATTGGGTCCAGGCTTCATGTCTGAGCCTATAAAGCGGTGGCAAACCTGGATCTTTTAGGAGATCCAGGTAGAGGCTGATCGCCGAACTCTGCTTGCGGGCCGATTCAACTTGATCGCGAGAGAGAGATTCTATTCGAGGAAGGGTGACCATTTAGGCTTATCCCAATTTTTCTGATCATTTGTGATTTGCCTCTCGTTCGTGCCATCTGGATCCAAAAGATAAATTTGATATCGACCGGTTCGATTACTCACAAACGAAATGTGGCGTCCGTCAGGCGACCAACTGGGGCTCTCATTGTTCGAGCCCTTGCCATCGGGGCGTTTTGCGTCGGTCAGGCGCTTTAAATTTTTGCCGTCGACTCCAATTGTGAAAATGTCAAAATGGTCACTGTCGAAGCCGGCAAATGCGATGGTTTTTCCGTCCGGAGACCACGCCGGTGAAGAGTTGTACTTTCCAGTTCGAGTCAACATACGAACTCCCGATCCGTCGGCATTCATTACGTAAACCATTGGTCTTCCGCCTCGGTCAGATGAAAAGGCGATATTACTACCATCGGCTGATACCGCGGGTTCAACATTCATCGCTTTGTTTGGCCCGCGGGTCAGAGGCAATAGCCCCGTGCCATTGACATTCATTCTGAAGATATCGGGGCTTCCGCCTTGCGAGATAGTCAGCAATAAAAAATTATCGCCAGGCATGAAGGCGGCTCCCGAATTGATGCCCTTTCGATACGAAACAAGCAAGCGCTTGCCGGTTTCTAGATTGTAAGTAAAGAGATCCGCATTTCGAACTTTATTTTTTTTGTGATAGGCAAACGCGGTGTAGGCGATCATGTCGCCTTTAGTTGACCACGCGGGTGAAATGGCGAGTGAGTTGTGAAACGAAACTTGTTTTTGATCCGCTCCGTCCCAGTCCATGACATAGATCTCTTTAATTCCCCCGGCTTTACCCTGAAGGTCTTGCCTTGATGCCACAATTTTGCTCAGAAACATTCCCTTTTTACCGGTGAGCGCCTGTAGTAGATCGTTTGAGAATGTGTGCGCGAGCTTGCGATAAGCAGACACGGGGCTCTTGTAGTTCTTGCCCATAACCATCTTACCGGTCGGGACATGGTAAACATAGATTTCGAGCTCGTACTGAAGGCCCAAAACTTGATACGCGCCTCGCACTAGAAATTCGGCTCCAATGGTGCTCCAGTTTTTAAAGTTGAAGCCGCCGGGATGACCGGGGGCTGGCCGGATACCCACGCTCGATGGATCTTCTAAATAGGCATCAGGCTTGATCATCGTGAAGTAGTTCGAAACAGCTAAATCGTTGTAAATCACTTGATAGAGCTTTTGCCCCGCATCCAAATGAGAGGCGTTGGTGCCCTGTGTACCAACGTATTTAATTGGCGTGAGCGCCAATAGGCTCTTTTTCACTTTAGGCGCACCGATATCAATGTAAATCTTCGCGGCCTCTTGCCCATGCGCAATGCCTAAAAAGACTCCTGTTGCGATCAAACAAAGAGTTTTAATGAATTTCATTTGAGGACCTCCTGGTCAAAAAAATCACTCGGGGAATCGAAAAACAACGCCTTTAGACGAGAGCAAGCCTTGCAATCGGCTTGGTGGTGGCGGCAAGGGTGAACTCTCATCAACGGCCGTGATCATCTGAGCATCGAACACTTCATTACGCGAGGATTTTACTATTATTCGCTCGATAACATAACCACGTTCGTCGATTTTGACTAGAATTTGGGCGCTGAGGTTGGCGTCGGCCAACCATTGCGGCACTCGCCAGTTGTTTTTAACCGCCACTTCAAGCTGTCCAAAATAGCGATTGTACTCAATGCTGTCTAAGCCCTTAAGCGAGTTTCCATCGGCGAGCTGGTTGCCGACCACCGGACTTCGTTTCTTACTCACTTCGCTTTTCACACTGTCTAGTGCCTGTTGCGCCCGAATCTGTCTCATCGCTTGTTCTTGAGCTTTGGCCAAATCTTTCGCTGTGGACTTTTTAGTTTGGACTTTGGGGGCCTCGATTGGAGCTTTGGGTTTGACGGGTTCTTTGACCTTGGGAGTGGGCTCGGGCGTTGTGGGCTTAACCTCTTCTTTGGCCTTCACGGGTTCTGGCTCAGCTGGTGTTTCAATATCCAACTTGGGTGGCTCGACTTGTTTTTGCGGCAACCCCACGACTTCGACGCGAATAGAGTTTCGAATTTGAATCGCCTCGTCGGGCACAAACACCGCTCTTAGAAAGATAGCCGTCAAGATGGTGAGATGCAGACTGATCGAGACCCAGAATTCGCGTCCGAGCCGATCGGTCATTGACCATTCGCTTTAGGAATAGTGATCATACCGATTTGAAAAATCCCAGCGGCGCGGATTTCACCCATGGCCTCGGCAACGACGCCATAGCGAACATCTCGGTCGGCTTGAATGTAAACTTGCTTGTTTTTGCGAGTTGAAAAAATCGCCTTTAGTTTTTTGCCGAGAGTCGACATCTCCACTTTTGCGTCTCCCGCCTTTAGCCCGCCATTTTTTTGAATCACCAAAATAAAGGGTTCATCGGTGGTGGGCACGCCAGATGAGGCGGTTTCAGGTAGTTCGACATCAAGACCCTGCTGCATCATTGGCGCCGTGATCATAAAGATAATGAGCAAAACGAGCATCACGTCGACCAAGGGAGTCACGTTGATTTCGCTTAAGATCATTCTTGAGCCCGAACCTGGCGACTGTCCCCCCGCCATTGTTATTGGCCTCTAAAGAAGTTGCGTTTTGCGAGATTCAGAAAATCAGAGGCAAAGTTATTTAGGTCGAGCTCTTGTTTTTTGATTTTGTTGATGAAGGCGTTGTAGGCAATGGTTGCAGGTATCGCTGCCGCCAAGCCCACGCCCGTGGCAATGAGGGCTTCAGCGATTCCAGGAGCCACCACAGCGAGGTTGGCCATTCCTGTTGCACCGATTTTTTGAAACGATCCCATGATGCCCCACACGGTTCCAAATAGACCGATAAAGGGTCCAACGCTTCCAACCGTCGCCAAAAAAATAAGTCGATGCTCGAGTCGGCTCACTTCTGAATCACTCGCTTTTCGAAGCGCCCTTTGCAAATTGTCGAGCCCAGTTAAAGAGGGAGCTTCGGAGTCGGTGGCCAGCGTGCTTAAATTGGAGTCGGCAATCTTTCGAAGCTCAAGGTAGCCGGCGTGAAAAAGGCTGGCTAAATTGCTGGCGGGGTAGTTGGCGAGGCTTTCATTGACCTCTTCGAGCGAAGCGGCTTTCCAGAATTTTTCTTCGAATGGAATATTGGCTTCAATCACTTGGCGAAACTGCTTGCGCTTGTGAATGATGATAGCCCATGAAACCACTGACATGGCGACCAGGCAGAGCAGGGTGAGCTGCACCACAATGCTCGCCGAAACAATGGCATGCCAAGCTCCTGTATTCGCCGTCACGTGAATGGAATCATCGGCAGCCCAGGCCACACTCAAGATCAATTGCAAATAAGCGTTTATCATAGTGAAAAGGCTATCGCGCTTTTAAGGGTCGGCGCAACTACTCGGGGCGAGTGGTCATTGTGGCGGGATCTTGAGGATCTACCCAAAAAACCAATTTATGTCTGCGTCTAAGTTCTCGAAGTTCCCTTGGGGACACGTGGTTAAGCCCCTCGTCTTGCTTGCCCACAACCACAATGTCCGCCCAAAAATCCATGACCGTCTCTATCCACAAACTTGCAAACGTATGCAGCCTCAACATTTGTGAGGCATCGGCTTCAAAGAGCCACTGAGGAGCCATTTTGCGAAGTTTTCGGGCTACAGATTGAGAATTCGTTTCAATGCCTAAAGACCTTTTGATCTGGCCCTTGGCAGTCATTGCTTCGACGAGCTTTTCGAGTCCGATGGGTTGAAGCGACAAGACGCTGACCCAAAGTCTAGGTGCGGGCAAGCGCTCGAGGGCCTCAATCAAAGGAATAGCCTCGCTCGCGCAAGTCACAACCCACTCATTGTTTAGGGGCTGCGTTTGAATTTTGAGAATTTGATTTGGCTCTAACTTGGGCCATTTTTTCAGATCGACCCACTGGCAATCGGCCGGCAGCGACACGACTTGCCAGTCGGGGCGGTCAAACCACTCATGATGTGGCGGGGCGTAGTGGCCGCTTAAGCCAAATTGACGCAGTCCAAATAAGCATAGGACAACCACAATTACAGATCCAAGAGCAATGAGGGCCAATCTCAGTCCGGCGGCTAGCACAATTAACTGCCTTGAATGACTAAATTTGTTGAAATCAAGGGCTCTCCGATTTTTGGTTCAATTCGGCTAAAATTTAGCGTATATAATTTAACTTACAATAAGAATTCAGATGGTTTTCATTTATCTGAACTTTTGCCAGTGCAAAGTCAAGACGGGGTACGCGAATGAACAGGCTGAACCGAAAAATCGAATATGCGCTGATGGCGTTAAAAGTTATGGCCGACAAAAGGCCAGGCGAGCTGACGTCGGCCAAAGAGATTGTCGAAAAGACCGGCTGCCCGTTCGATGCCACCGCAAGGGTGCTTCAACAAATGACTCAAAAGGCGATCTTGCGTTCTGAGCAGGGCGCTTACGGTGGCTACGCACTTGTGCGAGATCTTCAGCGCTTCTCGGTATTGGAACTTATGGAAATCATCATCGGTCCACTGGCATTAGCCCGGTGCCTAGGCATCGAAGATGATTGTGAAATCAAAGATCGCTGCAATATTTTGGGACCGATCACCGCCCTGAACCGGCGAGTTTCAGAATTTTATTCTCAAGTTTCTGTAGGTGAATTGTTCAAGTTTCGTCATCGCCCTGAGGTCTGTGCGGATGAGGTGACCACGTGAACGAATTTAAATCCGAGTACAAACATGGATTTGTCACGTCGGTTGAAACCGACACAATTCCAAAGGGCCTGAGTGAAGACGTCATTCGGCTTATTTCATCGAGAAAAAAA
>JBGSQJ010000038.1:0-5114 GCA_041738165.1 Bdellovibrionales bacterium | reverse complement strand
GCCCCCCATGTAAACATTTGAAAAGTCACAAGAATCTTGCGCTTTCGAGTTTCAGGTCTCATTTTGGTACTCGCTTTTCACTTCAGATCAAACCAGACGCTGATTGAAGCTGGCATCCGAATTGCTCTAAGGAGCCTGTGTTACTCAGGGGGAAATATGAATAAGAAATTGTTGAAAATCGTTTTTACTGTCTATGCGCTAATGATCTTAGGCTTTGCCGGTTTTGCGCGCGCCGAATCTCGAATCGCTTCTTACACCAATCATGAAACCAAAAGAGCTCTAACCATTGAGGCTGTGAATCTTGACGACAAGACTTACGACCTGGAAATCGTGGGTTACGCACCCAACTCTTGCTACGGTGCGCCTCAAGCTCGACTTGTCCCAGAAGGACCAAACTCAAACGTACTTTTCTTAGAGTTAGTTGCCAGCCCCTCCACAGGAATCTGCAACTCGCAAATTGCGCCATTTGTTCAGATTGTGAATTTGCCCGAATTGGCAATGTCCTCTTCTCTCGATTTGATTCCTGGATCAACTTACCTGATTAAAGCTCACAGTGTTGAGCTAACTATGGAAATTCCTTTAGCACAGACTCTTTGATTTGTTTGCGCCCGGGAGCGGCCCCTCCGATCTCGGGCGATTTTTTTATGCCCTTCTAACTTTCGCTCCCAAACTCGCTAGTTTAGTTTCCATATTTTCGTAACCGCGATCGAGATGATAAATCCGGTTCACCAAAGTCTCGCCTGAAGCCACGAGGCCCGCCAAAACCAAGCAAGCGCTAGCTCGAAGATCCGTCGCCATAACTGGAGCCCCTTGCAATTTTCCGGGTGTGCCACGAACGACGGCAACCCGAGTTTTTGGGGTAATATCGGCGTTTAGTCGAACAAGTTCTTGAACATGCATAAAGCGATTTTCAAACACGGTTTCGGTGATCACACTCGTACCCGTTGCCTGAGTCATCAATGCCATAAACTGAGCCTGAAGATCCGTTGGAAATGCCGGGTGCGGTGAAGTCGTGATGTCGACCCCGACGAGCGCATTGGATTTATGTACGGTCATATTGGTTTTTTCGGTTGAGATCTTCAGTCCGCCTTCACGAAGTTTCGAAATCAGCGCCTCAAGGTCTTCGGGCTGACAATTTGTAACCGTCACTTCTCCGCCTGTGATCGCCCCAGCTATCAACAAGGTGCCGGCCTCTATTCGGTCTGGAATCACGTCGTGCTCGGCCGCTCGCAATTTGTCGACGCCTTTAATATGAATGATGCTGGAACCAGCGCCTTTGATTTGAGCGCCCATCTTAATCAGGTAATTAGCAAGATCCACGATCTCGGGTTCTTTTGCGGCATTCTCAATATAAGTATCACCGTCGGCAAGAGCGGCTGCCATCATAAGATTCTCAGTGCCGCCTACCGTGGGCGAATCGAAAAGTATTTTTGCACCCGCAAGCCTTTTGGTTTTGCCAATGACGTAACCACCTTCGACTGCGATTTCTGCACCCATCGCGCGAAGGCCTTCTAAATGTAGATCAATCGGCCGAGTGCCAATGGCGCAGCCCCCTGGCAAACTCACTCTGGCCTCACCAAACCGAGCGAGCAATGGCCCGAGAACCAAAATGCTTGCCCGCATTTTTCGAACAATGTCATAGGGGGCTTCAATCAAGCGCCGATCCGAAACATGGATCGACAGTGTGTGGTCTTGGTAGTTGACTTCACAGCCGAGCACCCCAAGCAAACTCGAGGCAAACTGAACATCCACTAAATTAGGAACATTTCGAAACACGTGACGACCGGGCGCAAGCAATGACGAAAAAATCAAAGGAAGGGAAGAATTTTTCGAACCACTGGTTGCCACTTGACCGTGCAGTTTGTGACCACCCTCAACAACCATCTTATCCATGTGACTTTACCTCACTGCCGAAACGACACGCTCGTGACCAGCCAAATCTTTGTTTATTTCGATCAGGCGAAACCCAGTTTTGCCCATTATCTCTTTGACTGCTGTGTATTGGCCAGTCCCAATTTCACAAACAAAAAGGCCGTCTTGGCGTAAGTGCGCAAAGGCCCAAATCGACCAATTTTTAATCTCTTCAAGCCCCTCGAGGCCGGCAAAAAGTGCACATGAGGGTTCATATTTTAAAACATTCGTCTCCACTCGCTCATCGCCTATCTTGATGTAGGGAGGATTCGCAACAACAAGATCAAAGGTTTTGTGCAGACGAAAGTCGGGAATACGTCCCGCTAAGGCAGACACGCGTTTTTCTAATCCATGGCGACTCACATTTTTTTGAAGATATTGAAGCGCATCACTTGAAGCCTCAATGCACACGACATCAAGATCAGGCCTCTCCATTGCCAAAGTGACACCTATGCAACCGCTGCCGCTGCCTAAGTCAACCGCAGTGCCTTTGCCAAATTTATACCTCATAAGAGCGACCTCAATGACGAGCTCAGTCTCTGGGCGCGGAATCAATACGCCCGCACCCACCTCAAAAGTGCGACCGTAAAACTCTTTGCGTCCACAGATATAGGCTAGAGGCTCGCCGCCTCTTCGGCGCACAAGCCAACTCTCAAGATCAGAAACCTCGAGATCGCTTAAAGATTGATTTGAATGGGCCACTACATGGGCCGCCGAAACACTGAGATACTCTTCAAGCAATCGGCGCGCTTCAAATTTCGCATCTAAAGACATCGGTCGCAGCTGTTCACTGGCCATCGAGATCCAATCAGAAATCATCATCTAGAAACTTGTGCCTGCTGCTTTAAGGCTTCAGCCTGATAATGTGTGATCAGCGGTTTAATCAAATTGTTAAATGAGCCATTCATAATGTCGTGTAGCGAATGAACGGTCAGACCAATGCGGTGATCTGTCACTCGCGTTTGCGGAAAATTATATGTGCGAATGCGTTCTGATCGATCGCCCGTACCAATCTGCGACAATCTCGCATCAGACGCCTCTTGGCGCATTTTGTCTTCTTCGGCCTGCTTGAGTCTGGCAAAAAGCACCTTCATGGCTTTGTCTCGATTCGCGTGCTGAGACTTTCCCTCTTGGCAATAAACCACAAGCCCTGACGGCAAATGCGTTAGACGAACTGCAGACTCGGTTCGATTGACCGACTGACCACCCGAGCCGCTCGCGCGCATCACATCGACGCGCAGATCCTTTTGATCAATTTTGACCTCTGTCTCTTCAGCCTCTGGAATGATGGCGACCGTCACAGTCGAGGTGTGAATGCGCCCCTGGGCCTCGGTTTTTGGAACCCTTTGCACCCTGTGAACTCCGCTCTCATATTTCAAATGGGAGTAAACTTTTTCACCTGTGATCGACGCGATCACCTCTTTGTACCCACCAACATTCCCGTCAGAAAGTGAGAGCACTTCGACCTTCCAGCCATGCTCGACGGCATAGTGAGAATAGGCGCGAAACAGCTCTTGCGCGAACAAACTCGCTTCGTCACCGCCTGCGCCGGCGCGAATTTCAAGAATGATATCTTTGTCATCGTTCGGATCTTTAGGGAGCAAAAGCACTTTCAACTGCTCTTGTAGAACCTCAATCATAGGCTCAAGCCGCACAATTTCTTCTTTGGCCATAACTCGAATTTCTTCATCTGACTCGTTCTCGAGTAGCTCACGGTTTCCGCGCAGCTCACTTTTGAGATTCTGGTATTGGCGAAACGGGACGACGACCTCTTCGAGACTCGAGAGCTCTTTCATTAATGAGCGATAGCGGTCCTGCTGGCTCGCAATTGAGGGGTCTTGCAAAGTCTGTTGCACTTGTTCATAGCGCTTTTCAACTTCACTTAGCTTGTCAAACACTAGCCGCCCATTGAACCTAGGAAGTCAGAGTTGGTTTTCGTATGGTTCAGCTTGTCGATAAGGAACTCCATGCTATCAACCACATTCATGGGCGCCAGCACTTTACGAAGAATCCATAGTCGATTTAATTCATTTTTCTCAATCAACAGATCTTCTTTTCGAGTTCCGGACTTATTGATGTCCATACATGGGAAAATTCGCTTTTCCATGAGTTTTCGATCAAGGTGAATTTCTGAGTTACCAGTTCCCTTAAATTCTTCGAAGATGACCTCGTCCATTCTTGAACCTGTGTCGATCAAGGCCGTTGCAATGATCGTCAAGCTACCGCCCTCTTCGATATTTCGGGCCGCACCAAAAAACCTCTTTGGTTTATGAAGAGCGTTTGAATCGACACCGCCAGACAAAATCTTTCCGCTTGGAGGCACAACCGTGTTGTACGCTCTTGCCAATCGAGTGATCGAATCTAGCAAAATCACAACATCGTGTTTGTGTTCAACCAATCGCTTTGCCTTTTCAATGACCATTTCGGCCACTTGAACGTGCCGAGTCGGCGGCTCATCAAATGTTGAACTGATCACTTCGCCCTTAACGGTTCTCATCATATCGGTTACTTCTTCGGGCCGTTCATCAATCAACAACACGATCAGCAAAACTTCGGGGTGATTTTTGGCAATGGCGTTCGCGATGTTTTGCATAAGAACGGTTTTGCCCGTTCGAGGAGGCGCCACAATCAGAGCCCTTTGACCCTTACCAAGCGGAGACATCAAGTCCACGACTCGAGTGGTGTAATCTTTGGGCTCATACTCTAGCCGCAGCCGCTCATTTGGATAAAGCGGAGTTAAGTTATCAAACAGAATTTTATCTTTGGCTTTTTCGAGCGCTTCATAATTGAGTTCGTCGACTTTTAGAAGCGCAAAATACCGCTCTCCCTCTTTTGGGGGCCGCACGGTGCCGCTAACTGTGTCTCCAGTTCTCAAACCAAAGCGCCGAATTTGAGAGGGGCTCACATAAATATCATCAGGCCCTGGAAGATAATTGTAGTCGGGCGATCTTAAGAATCCGTATCCGTCGGGCAAAATTTCGAGCACACCGTTTCCGAAAATGTCTCCAAGAAGTGCGGCGCGCTTTAAAATTTCGAAGACCATGTCTTGGCGACGAAGCCCCGCTGCATTTTCAATTTTGAGCTTAAGCGCCAATTGAGTGAGATCTCGAATGTCTTTTGATTTCAGATTTTTTGAGTTGAGATCTCGGCGTTCATCGTCGGTCAAATTGATTTCTGAAAGATCTACTGGTGGAGCTGAGGGG
>JBGSQJ010000003.1:0-18328 GCA_041738165.1 Bdellovibrionales bacterium | reverse complement strand
ATTCCCATGGACCGACCCATGACCGTGATGGAGGCGATCATGGAGTGTGGCGGGTTTACACCCCAAGCCAAGCCGGCCAAGGTTCGAGTCATTCGTCACGAAGCCCAGAAGCAGATTCCTTACGAGGTGGACATGGATAAGGCGTTGAGCGGCAAAGAGTCACAACCATTCTATCTCCGGCCAACCGACGTGGTGAACGTCCCCAAGAAAGTCGTGAACTTTTAGCGACGGTCGAAGGGGACCTCTTAGACGATGGAAGCGTGGTCAAGGTGATCAAATACAACGACCCGTCGGGTTTGTTTGTCGAAGTTATTCAAATGGATTCGGATCGCAAAAGTCACGTTCTGGATCGAATTCAGTTGCCCGACAAACACGATGGACTCTTCAATTTCAAAGGCCATGTGACAAGGCTTGCAATCGCTGACATAGACGGGGATGGCCAGAACGAATTGCTTATTCCTTCATTTGACGCCCAGCTCGTTCCTCACTTAAATGTATTCAAATTTAACAAGGTAACTAACCGCTTTGAACCAGCTCATCCGTCTAATGAGAATGACCCCAGTGAAAGCCCCAAGTAAATCGCTTGCCTCAAATGACTATATGTGTTAAATGACCTTTCGGAGTATGTAAATATGAAAAATCACTTAGGTTTATTGGTTTTTATAAGTTCAGCCCTAACTTTGGCGGCTTGCAGCGGCGGCGGCCGCAGTTCGTCAGGCGGAAGACAATGCCCTGAGAACTACCCCATTTCTATGACCCCAAGCCCTGATCAAAAAGTCGTACAGCTTGAATCCGCCAAAGACGACCTGCCAGACGGAATTTATGATTACCTGCGAACCGATCTTTTTTACGTCCACAAAAATGGCTTTCGAGTGCAGATGAAAGATGTGGCCCTCACCAACGGTGAAATTTCGTCTAGTGTGGAATGTGTGCGAAATGCAAACCTTGGTTTCACAGGTATTAACGTCGCCTCATTTGGCGTTTCGAGAATGGATGTCGATTCAGGCAAGCCCATTTTAATCGACACTCGGCAGTTTTCTTTCAACACCATGAGCGAAAAAATGGTCGTTGATTTTGTGAAACTCGACAGCTCGAAATCAGAAGCACCCTCTGATTTGTACAAAACGGCGTTTGAACAAACTCATGCCGCATTTATCATCGAACATCCCAGTGATCTTTTTGAACTCAGAACGTACGGTGACACTCCAGAAGGCGAACTCTATTACTCTGTGCAGTTTAGAAGGCGCAATCGCTAAGCTCAATTGAGCTCGCACAATCGTCATTGTTTGTTGATATCTCGCCAGCTCTTGCCCTTTCGCGCCTCTGGATTCAGTTGAAACTCACGTACCGCTTTATTGTGATCCTGATATGACGTGGTAAACACGTGCGTACCATCGTTGCGGCTGACAAAATAGAGATAGTCTGTGTGTTCAGGGTTAAAAACGGCAGCTAACGCTTCTTTGCCAGGATTCGCAATTGGACCAAAAGGAAGCCGAGGAACCGTGTAGGTGTTGTACTTCGTCGGTCTGGTGATGTCTGACTTTCTTATGTTCTCTTGATACTTGCCAGTTTGCACCCAAAGCCCATAAATAATTGTCGGATCACTTTGCAGCCGCATTTTTTTAGATAGCCGATTGTAAAACACTGAGGCGATTCGTTTGCGCTCTTCGGGAGCTCCCGTTTCTTTTTCAACCATACTGGCCAGAGTGACCAGCTCGTGTCTTGTCAAACCGCCGGTATTTTTAGCCTGGGCCTCGAGTGATGAATAGACCTGCTTAAAGTTACTTACCATTCCGCGAATGAAGGTCTTAAGCTCAGTGTATTTTGTAAGTTTATAGGTCTCTGGAAACAGGTAACCCTCTAGGCTTGAAACTTCAATGCCAAGGAGATCTTGAATCAACTTTGGATCACGACAAGCCTCTATAAAATCCTTGGCCTTAAACAAACCCTTGGCTTCTAAAGTTTGGGCCATTTCAAAGACATTGCTACCTTCCGGAAAAGTCACGTCGTATTGGATGCTTTTGCCGTGAACGAGATTTTCTAAAATTTCTTGCGGAGGCATAGCCTTGTTCAAGCGGTATTCACCCACTTTGATTTTTTGATCACTGCCGCGAAGCCTAGCGAAAATCCGAACTTTCGTGGCGCTAAAAACCAATCCTTGGGACTTTAAATTTTCTGCCACCTGTGTAAACGAAGTCCCCGGCCTAACCTCAAAGATGACCTGATCTTTCACCTGGCCCGGACCCGCGGATAAAAACCAAAAAGCCTCGAGAGCCAAATACCCAGCGCCCAAACTCAACATGATCACAAAAATTCGAGAAATCACAGCTAGTCCTTATACTCGAAGTTTAAGCCCACTGGCATTTTGTCTACACTAAACGATCCAAAATCCTCGAGACTCGCCACCGGAACGGCACAATACTGAATTGCCGAATTTCCCGACGGCCTATCGTTCCCTGATTTATTCATACCGCCAAACGGCAAACGCGAGCTAGCTCCATTTGTCGTTCGATTCAAGTTGAGTGCACCGACCTGAGCCTCCAAAAGCGCACGGCTATAAAGCGAGCGATCTTGAGTGAACAGACTCATAACCAAACCAAACCCAGAAGAGTTGTTGATCGCCAGCGCCTCATCAAAATCATCGACTGCAAAAATCGCGACGTTTGGTCCAAAAATCTCACTCTTTTGATAAACTGATTTTTCATCAAAACTTTTTACCAGATTGATACTCGGCGTGACATAGTAACCCTTGTAGTCCAAGTCGAGCGCCTTACCCCTCATTAGGCTTTCCGCGCCTTCGCGTTTGGCAATTTCTTGAAACCGAATGAATTTTTCGACCGCGTCAGCACTGATCAACGACCCCATAAAAACGTCTTCGGACCAATGTCCAATCTTAATGCGTTTCGCGCTGGCATAGAATTTTTCAACAAACTGATCGTGAATAGACCGATGAACTAAAATTCGGCTTGTGCAAGAACAGCGTTGGCCCGAGGTCATAAAAGCACCAACTAAGGATTCATAAACGGCTTTCTTAAGATCACAATCCTTCCAAATAACCGAGGCGTTTTTGCCGCCCATTTCTAACGCCAAAATTTTTCGAAAATGTGAAAGGGTGTCTTGCTTGATTTTGAGTCCCACTTCATAAGAACCCGTAAACAAAATTCCATCGACATCTTCATGAATGACCAGCCGGCGACCGATTTCGGCGCGCCCCTGAATCATATTGAAAACTCCAGGCGGAAATTCAGCCTTGCGATACGCCTCGGCCATCCACTGCCCCACGGCTGGAGTTTTGTCAGATGGTTTAAACACGACTGTGTTCCCGGCAAGCAGTGCTGGAACAATGTGACCATTTGGCAAATGGGCCGGAAAATTAAAGGGCCCAATTACAGCCATCACCCCTCTGGGCTTATATCTAACAAATCCTGAAATCCCCGGAAGCGCATTAGGCACCTCAACGGTGTCGATCAGTTTGAGTGAATAGGAACTCGTGATATCAATCTTGCTCGCGAGCGCCGCCGCCTCTGTCATGGTTTCCCAAAGAGGTTTCCCTGTTTCACGCGAAATGATTTCAGCAAGCTCTTTTTGGCCGGCCAAAAAAACTTCCTTTAACCGACCAAGATGGTTTTTGCGCTCGTCAATCGAGAGTCTCGCCCAAGGCAGGTAAGCTTCGCGGGCGGCCGCCACAGCCAAATCGACATGATCGAACACTCCTTGAACTTGAATGACTTCGTCTTTTAAATCGGCTGGAGACTGAACCGACCACTCTTCATCAACGGCTTCTTTGCTAACGAAGCGATTGCCAACGAAATCGCCAGTGAAGTTTATCGCGTCTCGCTTTTGCATACTTCCTCCTTAAGGAAACGACAGATAGAGCTGCTCGCCCTCGTTCAAGCCCAACAAGACCCAAGTTTTTTCGGGCAAGGAAATCTCATTTCCCTCGATACGATAAGACGTCGCAGCACCCAGATAGGATTGATCCCGAATTAAACCTATTAATCCCGACCCCTCAAACTGTCCCGCCGACAGCTTTTTAATTCGATAGGGTTTCAAATTTTGAATCATTGTACATTCTTGGACCGTACATCCCAAGTGAGGACCACCATCAAACGGATCCACTTCCTCTTTGTAGCGAAATCCAATTCTATTGAGCATATGAAGCGCCGCTTGAGTCTCTTCGCCCACTCTTCCCAGAACCAAGCGCGCCTTTGAATCCAAAAGCGCCAAGTAAATATCTTCTTCTGGAAACAATGACTGAATAAAGCCATTGTTCTGGCTGCTAATTTGATCGGCCTCCTGATAAGGCATTCCTGTAAATCGGCGCCCCAGCGCCTCCCAAAATTCGCTGCGGCCCTCATCGGTCAACGGCGGTGCCATTTCAGAATGAAGCTCATTCTCGAATTTGTCTGGTTCCATTCCGATGTACAAGAACCGAGAAAGGCTCACCAGACGTCCCACTTTTTCGGGTCGACGTCGATAACCGCGGTCCACAACGAGACCGCCAAGTTCTGTGGGGCCATCGTTATTCGATTTCAATTGCAGAATTTGATGTATAAAGCCAATCCCGAGTTCGCGACTGAATCTTTCTTTTTTGATCACCTTAAAACTAAAATTTGGTGATTTCGGATTGCCATTTTTGGCCAAGATCAAAGAGCTGCCAACGACCATTCCCGCTTCGATGTCTTCCACTACAAAAAGATACTCGGCCTCTTGCTTACTCATTTCACCGTTGAATGAAGCCACACTTCGATCGACCTTGTTTTCAATCGCGCGGCGATCCGCAGGCAGATTCAACAGGGTAAATTGGCGAGCCAACTCATAAAGATGCTGAACGTCTTCTCTTGCCGCCGAGCGAACGATGAAACTCACAGACACAACCTTTCAATCATTCGTTGATAAACGCCTATTGCCGTTCGCAAATCTTTTATACCAATCTTCTCATTGGGCGCATGCGAGTTGCCGACGCTTTTCCCAGGCCCCCAAACCAAGCACTCAACACCTAAGCGATGAAAAACATTAGCTTCTGTGGCCATCGAAATTTTATTTAGGCCACTCTCCAGCCCATTTTCACTTAAGACTTCTTGGGTCGCCTTTACAAACGGACTTTCTGGGTCCGAAATGAATCCTCTTCGGTAATCTCGTATGCGAAACGTGGCGCCCACCTCACGCACCGTCTGCGAAAGCTGCTCCATCCACGCCTCATAGGTTTTATCCGGAACAGACGGCGGCAATCGACAACTGCCTGTAGCCACAACCTCATTCGCTGTCGTTCTGATCATTCCCAAATTCATCGTTGGGTGAGGAGGCTGAAAGCCCTCTTCTGTGAACCCCTCAAGTTTTTTGTTCAATTGATTTAAACCATTAAAAATGTGGCTGAGCCTGGGCATAATCGGATCTTTGAATCCACCGACCATATCGATCTCAAGCATAGCCCTCGAAGGAACAGAATTGTAATTCACGCCCCCATCTAAATCGAGAACCGCGATTCCATCAGGCAATTGGGTGAGGTACTCGAGCATTTTCACAATCGCATTTTCACCAAGATCGGGCTGAGAAGAGTGCGCCGCCTTTCCTGAGAAAATCTTGCTTTGCGAGGAAGTCGACTCGAGCTGATTGTGATCCATACGATACTCAACCTCTTCAGAAGAGAAGGGTATCGCGATCTCAACAATGGCGAGGCCCATGCCCGCGGTGGCGAGCTTCATCTCTGTCGGCTCGCCAACCAGAGCCATCTTTGCGTTGAGTTTCTTTCGGCGAATGAGTTTGATGGCGCCCGCCATCCCGCTTTGCGCCCCAAAAGTACCGACAATGACAAAAGGTAAGCGCATTGCAGAATTGAGATAGTTCCTGGCCGCCTCAATTTTGCAAAGCAAGTCCAGCTTCACGTCTGCGGAGCCAAGACCAAAAATTTCATCTTCAATAATCGTCGCATTGAACGGATTCGCCTGAGTTTTACTCCATTGGCCAAAATGTCCGGCCTCAACGGTATCCAAGTGGGTTTGCAAAAGAAATTCGGCCTTGGGCAAGCCCGCGCGAGGGCGAAGCAAAACATTTGCCTGCTCGATTCCCTCCCAAGTTTCGGTCTGCAAGTCGACATGAAAGCCCAGCTCTTGGCCGATCTGGGCAATGAACTTTGCCGTCGACAAATTGCCATTTCCCGGCGTACTTTCTAAACCCAAAAGATGTCGACAACTTTCTAAAAAATTCAAGCCTGCCCCAAAATAGATTTTTCGATAATTCCACGCGCCACTTCAATGTCGGCTTTGATCAATATGGCGGGAAGCAAGAAGCGAATTCGATAAGGGTCTTTGCCACAACCAAAGCATATCAATCCGTTGCTATAGAGATCTTTAAGAAGCCCCAATTGCTTTTCTTTGCTTCCATCGAGTGGAGTGACAGCCACCATTAGGCCCAATCCGCCTGCTTCTCTCAATAAACCCTTACACGTCGTCTCATTCAATGTGTTTAGCATCGCCACGAAATCAGCGTGAATCTGCTTCACCTTGCCGCCGGCGCCGAGGTATCCATCCTTGTCCATCATGTTCAGTATTTCTAAACCAACAGTCATAGCTGAAGAGGAGCCCGAAAAAGTTCCCCCAAGAAGTCCAGGATCCGGCTTCAAATCTTCAACGTACAGAGTAGCTCCAGATTGAGCCGTTTTGGCAATCGTGCACACGTCAATGTACTTGCCAATTCCGTAGGTTTCATACGCAAAGAATTCACCGGTGCGAGCAAACGTTTGAATTTCATCAGCCCAAATGGGGATGTTTTGAGATTTACAAAAATCTAGAAGTGGCTCAAAGAAAGCCTTGTTGGCCGCTCGGTACCCCCCCTCTCCCAGCATCGGCTCAAACACAAAACAACAAATGTTCTTGCCGTGCTTGGCCACATGCTCCTTAAGAACGTTTAGAGTTTTGTCGGCCGGATCCTGCGGAGAATAAAATGGCAAACGCAGCACTTCATTGTAATTCGGCATGTTCACTTTAAAGGCGGGGTTGTCGGTGATCTCGGTCATCATCGTCGATCGACCGGCAAACGCATTGCTAAAAGTGACGATCATTCGAGCGCCCTCACGTTTTTGACGGGTCATTTTGAGAGCATTCTCGTTGGCCATTGTGCCGCAAGTTGAAAGCCAAACATATTTCATTCGGCTATTTCGTGACGCAATTTCAATCAATTTATCACTGAGCTTAAAGTATTCTATGTTGGGTTGTAGATTTCCCTGAAAGACAACATCGCTTAAACTGCCTCGAAGAGCGGCGCGAATGAGTTTCGGGTGGGAGTGCCCGAACAACTGAATTCCAATCCCATTGATCAAATCTAATTTTACGCTTCCATCTTCAAGCTCCACATAAGGACCGCGTCCAAGACCAGATCCGACATAGTTATAAAATAGCGGGCGGCCTCTCACTTTTCCAATTCCGTCTATTGACTCTTTTAAACGAGCTTCTAGCGCGGGCTTTGGACCACATACGCCCTCTATCTGAGAGCTCGCTCGCTCGACCTCTTTGGCCAAAGAATCGATTAATTTCACGGTTTCAGCGCTTTCAACTAGTCCACTAAAAAGGGATTTATTCATAAAGATTGGATTCCTTCCTGATAGCTTTTTGAGTTTACTCGCGCAAAAGTCCTCCGTAAACTCTTTCGCATGAGCAAACTAGGCCTACTTTTTCTGTTTTTTGTAATGACGACTTCAGGGCACTGTGACTCGGCCACCGAAAGTGCTGAGTTTCAGGCTGGATTGGGCGCTTACACGAGTGAAAACTATGCACAGGCGGCCGAGCACTTTCGGGCGACCATTGGACAATTTGGGAATTCACCCGAACTTCTGCACAATTTGGCGCTTGCTGAGTATGGAGTGGGCCGCAAAGCACTTGCATTGGGCCTTTGGCGCAAAGCATTAAATATGCATCCTGGCTATGATTTGGCTGAAAAGGGGCGAAATTTCGCCGAGCAGAGTTTGCAGGCCTCAAGGGGACCCCAGTTTGGCCTATTGAAATCACTAACGCGCACTCTTGAGTCCGTCTCGCTGTTTGAATATTTCTGGCTGTTGATTTTTACATGCGGAGCCACTGGCTGGCTTTGGATCGGCTTTTTTGCAAAACGGCGCTGGGCGCTTCAAGATGATCTGCCATTGCCCCCTTTTCCGACTGCAGCGGCTGGGTTGACGATTTTGCTTATCGGCCTGACGGCCATGACTTTGATGAGGCTAAATATTCAGGCGACCCCACGTGGAATTGTGGTGGTGGATCATGCAACAGTGCGTAGTTTACCAAGTGATGATGGCGTTGAGCTGGCCGACTTGAGCGGCGGTCTTGAAGTCGTAATTGAACGGCAAGACGAGGGCTGGATTCAGATCCAACTGGAATCTGGAGGCGCAGGCTGGGTGAAGTCCTCCGAGGTGTTGGGCATCAATTGACGCCCCTAAACGCTCCATATAGACTCGGCCTCGGATGACGCGTCTATTATTTCGAAATCAGATTTTGTCTTTTGCGCTCGCGGCCTCTTTTGTTTTGGCAAGCGGTTGCTCCTCTACGGGAACCTTAGACACCAACACGCCAGAGGGCGCGTTCAAGCTGGGCCAAAAATATGAAAAAGACGAGCGCTATGAAGAGGCCCTGGCGCAGTATTCAATCGTGAAAAACAAACATCCTTATTCAAAATTGGCGACTGAGTCCGAATTGCAGATTGCTGAGATCTACTACACCCGCGAAGAATATGTTGAAGCGCAAAATGCTTATCAAGTGTTCAAAGAAATGCACCCCTCCTACGCCCGAATCGATTACGTGACTTACAAGTTGGGGCTCAGCTTTTATCAACAGCTTCCGTCGACAATCGATCGAGACTTGTCGGTCGCCGATCGAGCTATATTGTATTTTGATGAAGTTCAGGCGTCTTATCCGAATAGTGAATTCCGCAAAGATGCCATCGATTTCAAAAACAAAGCCTTAAAGATGTTGGCCGAAAAAGAATACTACGTCGCACATTTTTATTACATTCGAGATTTCTATGACAGTGCGTTGGGCCGATATGAAGGAATGCTGCTTAAGTATCCCGACTTAGGGTTCGATGCGAGGGCCCTTTTAGGAGCGGCCATGAGTGCTTACTACACAAAAGACCTTGGCAAAGCTAAGAAGTTTTATGATCGGCTGCAAAGTGGGTTCAAGGGGTCAAAAGAAGCTGAGAAAGCGAGAGATGAAATTGGAGATCGGATCTAACCAAGATATGCTTTCGAGCGCTCGTGAGTATTTTCGCGAGAACAACTACAAATTGGCAGAACCTCTGCTCAATCAATTGATTTTGAAAAATGCAAAGTCGGCCGAAGTGTTTCAGATGCTTGGCACGATCTACTATGACCAGGGCAAGTTCAACAAAGCTATCCGGGCGTTTCGCCGGGCCCTTGAAATCGAACCGACTTTTACCGACGCCAGCGTCGGACTTAGCATCATCCTCAACGACATCGGCCGCTACGAAGAAGGCAAAAAAGTTTTTGAAGAAGCCAAGGAACGCTTGGCCAAATCATCACAAGACGATGACCCTTACCTCAATGAGCGCTTGAGCATCAAACACGACGAACTCGGTGAACTTTACTTTCATCACGGTCGCTTTCAAGAGGCGCTCGAACAGTTTTACAAGGCGCTCAACCTATCGAATCGCAAACCCGAACTGACAATGAAAATCGTCGAATGTTATGCCAAGCAAGACCAAACAGACAAAGCCTGCAAAGAGCTCTTTACGTTGACTCGCGAGTACCCCGGTTTTCTGAGTGCCCGGGTTCGGCTCGGCCGAATCTTGTTTGAAACTGGAGATGTTTCTGGCGCCATTGAACAATGGGAAAATGTGGTCACTAGAGATGCAAATCACAACGAGGCCGCCCGCTTGTTGAGGCAAGCTCAAGCGGCCTATTCAGAAACGGAGTCCCTAGATGCAAACCCGTGATGGAATGATTCCTTCAATCACTCGTGATGAAATCCAAGAGATGGTCAAAGAGATCGCCACCGAAATCGAGCGCGATTTTGAAGGTAAAGAATTGGTGTTGATCTGTCCGCTCAAAGGATCAGTGCTTTTTGCTGCTGATCTTTGCCGAGCCATCAAGCTGCCGCAGATCGTAGATTTTGTTTATATTCTTTCGCCAAAAGGTGAAAGTTGCCGAATTATCAAAGACATCAGTGTCGACATCCAAAACAAGCACGTTCTGATTGTCGAAGAGATTATTGATGCGGGCCGGACATTGAGTTTTTTAAAATCTCGAATCTTGGCGTCGCACCCCGCTTCAGTAAAGGTGGTCAGTCTCTTAGACAAACCCGCTCTTCGTGAACTGCCGGTAACTCCTGATTATGTGGGCCGAACAATTGAAGATCGGTTTGTGATCGGATACGGAATGGATTCCGAAGAAGTCGGCCGAAACTATTCGGATATCTACAACTTCGCCCAGTAATTCGATTCTTAAGGTCTTTTATAATTAGAAAAACGTGGTGAATTCAACGCCAGCGCGGGCTGCTCGTGTGCTGTTTTTGCCAATCCAGGGTTGCTGATAGCTGCCCGCCATCAGCCATTTTGACTGCACTCCGCCCCGCACGTAAAAAGGCGTCACCTGATAAGTGATCGTCAATCGGGATTGGTGCAGCTCCTGGTCGGTACCTTTAACAGAGGCGCCTGATATTTGATCTTTGCCTTTGTTCAAGTAGGTGTAGCCCAAATTGGTGCTCCACCTACGGCTCAACTTGTAGTCTCCATCGAGGCTCGACCAAACCCAATCTCCTAAATCGCGCTTCACTTCATCGGCTGGCGCCGAATTCGAAGTGCGTGTCTTTAATCGATCTGCCGTTTGCACGACGACCCCAACTCGCCAACCAAACGTCCATCGTCGGTAAAGATAGTCGGTGAACGAGGTCAAACCCAAATCCAGCTGTCCATCGTCCCGCTCGCTCTTTACATAATCTGAAAAACTTGGGTTTCTTGAGGTTGGAAAACGCAGCATCTGTTGAAACGACCAACGCCAGTTGGTTGACTCAAGAAGGCCCACCTGGCTGAGCAGATTGATATCGCCCCATTCCCAAGTTTGACTTTGAGATGGCACATCATCAAATCCCGAAGCCTCAAGCTGCTGCTGCACCAAAGCCTCAACTCGAGATTCACTTTCGACCTTTGACAGAGCCGAAACCCGCGCCTCTTGCAATGGCTCTTGCATATCCACAGTGCGCTGAACTCTGGTCGTCACCATTCGAAGTGGGACTTCAAATCCGACCATCCAGGATCGCAAAAGTCCGTAGGCCCAGTTGAAACCCATTGCCACTTCTTCGCGCTCGACTTGATATTTGGCAGTGGCGGCCACATCCGAAGAGCTCAAGTTTCGCTGACCCATATAGCCCTGAATTTCGGCCTTACCAGCAACCGAGGGCTCACTTTCTAAAATTTCACCCCACGTGACAGCTTTCGCGTATTAATTTCCAATCGGCTGACGTACGCCCTAGTCGCTGAACTTATCTGAGGACTTCGAATAGCTGGTTTGTAGCGAAAGGATCTGTTGTCCAGGCTCGATGGTTTTCGCTCGTCGCCATACAGACGAATCGCGCAGATTCACCTCAGCATGAGCGAAGAGGCCCAATGAAAGAGCCAAAAGAAGTCCCGAATATTTCATAATGCAATGCATTAATATCTGGGGCGAAGAAATGGGTCAAGGGCTTAGGAAATAAGCCCAGGGTTGACCAATTAATTTACAAGTACGTTTACAACGAAAAATATGACTACTGAATATACGAACATCATCACCAAAGACCCGGACATTTTTGCCTCCCACCAACATCCTGATTTCACTACGGTTTAGGGCGCTATGTCAACCGGCGTAAAGACCAGTCCGCCAACCAAATCATAATCGTGGGCGTCATCAATCCTGACTTTGACCATTTCACCAATCCGGGCCTCACCGTCATTTATGTAGGTCACTCCATCAATATCGGGTGCCTGTTGCGAGTGACGACCGACCAAAAGCAGCTCGGTTTCTTCACTCACACCTTCCACCAGCACATCGACGGTGCGGCCTATAAACTCTTTATGTTTTGCATTCGAAATTTCTCTTTGCAACTCCATTAAGGTGTCGTGTCGACGCTGTTTGGTCTCATCGTCAACTTGATCTGGCATTTTCCCAGCCGGAGTTTGTTCTTCTTGCGAGTACATAAAACAACCGACGCGATCAAAGCGTGTCTCTTCAATGAAACCGAGCAGCTCTTCGAATTCGGCTTCAGTTTCACCAGGATAACCGACAATGAATTGAGTTCGTATAACGGCCTCAGGCATGGCTGTGCGAATGCGCCCGATGGCCGAAACAATCTCTTCTTTAGTCATTTTGCGATTCATTCGGTTCAGAACATTGGAGTTGATGTGTTGAAGTGGCATATCAAAATACTTCACCAAATTCTGCCGCGACTTCATCAACTCAAGAAGCTCAGGGGTGGCCCCATCAGGATACATGTACAAAACGCGAATCCACTCGGCGCCAGACTCATCAGACAAGGCTCGAAGCAGATTGGCGGGCGACTCAATGGCTTGAGCATCGGCCCGCTTTTTGTCCCAGCCAAAGTCTGTGAAGTCGTGACTGATCACAATCAATTCTTTGACCCCGCCAGCGACCAAGAGCTTAGCCTCTCCCACGATGCCTTTTAGACTTCGGGATTGCAGATTTCCCCGAATAAGCGGAATGGCACAAAACGCACAACGTTTCTTACAGCCCTCTGATATTTTCAAATAGGCTCGGTGCCCAGGCTGCGAGTTCACGCGCGGTGAACTGTCTTCTTGCAAGTAGGTCGGAAGATGAAAAAAAGATTTCTGTTTTGAGCCCGCTTGCGCTCCGCGAAGAATTTCTCCGATGTTTTGAAACTGCCCAGATCCAATAAAAAGATCTGCTTCGGGTAGCCCTTCGACCAACTCCTCTTTATATCTTTGGGTCAGGCACCCCGCAGCCACCACGCGCTTTACCTTTGAGCCGCTCTTGAGTTCGGCCATCTCTAAAATTTTATCGATCGACTCTTGCTTTGAGGCCTCAATAAACCCGCAGGTATTGACGATAATCGTCTCGGCGTTCTCGGCTTCGTCGACGACCTTGTAGCCCTCTTTCATCAACGACCCGAGCATAATCTCTGTGTCGACCAGATTTTTGGGGCAACCAAGACTCACAAAATGAACACTCTTGTTCAGCGACACTAGCGGACCTCCGAAACCAGAGCGTTTTTAGGGGGCTTGTAAAGAAACAGGCCCGTATATAATTTGCGCTTCGAGATAGATTCAAAAGCGTAACTGACCTCGTTGTCGATTTGGTCTGTGTACGCGACTCGGCTAAGGCGAGAATTTTTAACGCCGATGACAAGCGTTTTGACTTCCATTTTTTTAGGATTTTTGGGGATGAATTCATATCGATCTTCACCTGAGCTCGACGTTTTCTTAACAAATTCGAAGTTTTTAAGTACATCTTTTCGCTCAAACAAACTGGCCATTAAGGAATCCGATCTTTTCAAATTTCCCGCATAAATTTTTGTGACTTGCTTGGTGTCTTCGTCAAACTCAGATTCGAGCCAGATGTATTGCCCATCAAAGACGAGAAGCGATTTTTCTGGCTCGCGAATTTCGAGCCTCATGCGGCCCTTAGAAAAATAAAATAGACCCTCGCTCTTTACGGTTCGCTCGAGCACCTTTTGCTCGACCACCTTTGAAATCTCCGCGCGCACGCCTTCAGCATCACGCAATTCAGCGAGCACAGCTTGCACCGCTGAAGCACTTGAAGCCTTCGCTTTTGAGCCGGCATCTGAGGCCGATCCCGCCAGGCACAGTCCTATGAGAATCAATTTCAATGACATGGGACCGAGTTATAGCAGCGCCGAGTCATAATCGCAAGGGCTCCTCCCCCAGTCGCGGACGATCGAGCAAACACCAAGCCTGAGCCTCTCTCAGCTCGAGAGCCTTGATAGCTGCATTGAGCGTTGACCCCGTCGTCACCACATCATCTACGAAGAGAACAGATTTTAGGTTTTTAGGCCCGTCCCAGCTCATATGGCGCTCTTGGCGAAGGGCTCGGCTGAGACGCCTTTGTACACGCCGCGACTCTAGCTTCAGTCCGCCTAAAACAGGCCAGTTCGTGAGCTCACAAATGGCTTTTGCAAGGCCAAGTGAGTGATTGGCCCCGTTCGTCGAAGGGATAGGTATCACTTGCCTGATCCCATGGGAATCAAACGTCTCGAGCATCCAAAGGGCCGGCCATCTCCAGTTCAATGGCGTATCCTTGTGCTTAAGACTTTTGGACCACCATTGAATGGCCAACGGCGAGTTTTGTGGATGCCAAGTGAAGAGGCTATTTATTTCGAGCCCACCCGCATTTCGAAAAACTGGTTTCAGAAGTTTCTTCAACTCTCCCGCACAATAAATGCAAAGACCCACGTCTGTCCGATTGGGCACATAGCAAATCGGACAGATTCGAATACGGCTGAGATCGTGAATCCATTGAGGCATTTTGAAACGCAAATCCCGCAAAACACGGGCCATTTCAGAATCAGCTATTGTGGTAAGGAATTCCCTTTATGATCGTGAACCCTCGATAAATTTGTTCAAGAGCCACCATTTGGGCCACCCAATGGTTGAGCGTGAGAGGCGAAAGTGACCAACTCAGCTGCGCCCGTTTTTTGATTTCAGGCGAGAAACCATAGGCGCCGCCGATAACGAAAGTGATCTGACGCTTTCCCGATTGCATCACCGTCTCTAAGCCACTTGCAAATTCTTCTGAACTCTTGGGAAGCTTGCCCCCGACATCGAATAAAACCAAATAGTCATCTCTGGCCACTTTTTTAAGTAATAATTCGCTCTCGTCTTTTAACTTTACCGATGCTTGGTCTCGCCCCTGAGAAACACTTTTTATAGTTTCAAAAGCAAATGGCGCAAATGGTTTGATTTTTTTTAGGTACTCTTGCCTGGATTCTTTTAGCCAGTCTGGAGCTTTGCTTTCAAATACGATGAACCGACAATTCATTTTCGCTTCGACCAGAGCTCCTCGAGTCTGTACTCCTGCCGAACATAGTCGTAAAAAATATGAGCAATCAATGCGCCGTAATCAATGACGACCCAGCGGCCCTCTGCGTGCCCCTCCATATGCTCAGGCCAAACCCCGTATTGCTTTTTGACTTCTTGCATGAGGTGCTCGGCCAGGGCCGATGTGTGACGAGTGCTTGTTCCCGATGCAATGACCGCGAAGTCGGTCAAAGACGAGTCGGTGTGAATGTCGTAAACCTGAGTGTTGATGCCGCCTTTTTGGTTAAGCACCTCGGCGCACATTTTTGAAAACTCAGCGAAGTCTCCAATGTGGGTTTGCACAGAACGATAAAGTTTATTTCGCTGGATGTACTCTTCGATGGCACTTGAGACATGGCTTTGAAGACTTTGTCCAAGCCTCACCTTGCGGCGAATTTCAGTTCCAGAAACCTCGACGTCGTCGAGTTGATAAAAGTAAATTGTTTTACCTGTCGTTAATATGGCCTGCTTGGAATCGATGTCGGCCACGAAGGGCCGCATCGCCACAGGCCAAGCTTCGATACCAGTTGGCAAATCGAGTCCGGGTCTCGACGTCACCACCAGATCAGCCATTTTTAATATTTCATCAAACTCTTTCCATTGATCAAATTTGGCGAACTGGTCCATTCCCACAATAAGCGTTACATCTTGATCTGCGCTTTCGCTCACATAAGAGCGCAAAGTGTCGACCGAGTAACTGATCCCGCCACGCTCAATTTCTCGCGTATCCACTTGTATTAAATTTTCGTGCCCTTCGATGCCAAGTCGAAGCATCGCCACTCGGTGCTCGGGGTCGGAACCTTGAGTTTGAATTCGAAGTGGTGAGATGTAAGTGGGGACGACGCGAATCTGATTGAATTTGAATCTTTCAGCGACGCTTAACATGCTGTTCAGATGTCCAAAATGAAAAGGATCAAACGTGCCTCCAAAAACGGCTAACTTACTTCGGCTCACTGAACACTCTCCTTCCAAGCTCTTCTCGCAGTTCATCGAGGCCAGCCCCGGTCGCACAAGAAATTTTAAATGGTGAAAGTCCCTGAGCGCGAAGTTTTGCCAAAGCCTCTCCAAGCACATCTGGGTTTGCAGAATCGATTTTGTTTAAAACCACAATTTCTGGCCGGCTAGAAAGATCTTTGTAGTCACTCTCGACAGATTTAGCTTTGTCATACAGCTCAAGCTCTGAGCGGATCTCTTGATAAACTTCTTCTACGGGCCGAGTGGCCCCCGCGCCAATGTCTATGAGGTGCACCAAAACTCTGCAGCGCTCAATGTGACGCAAAAACTGTGTGCCTAGCCCGACGCCTTCGTGTGCGCCGGCAACAAGACCAGGAATATCAGCCACCACATAGCTGAGTTCATCCTTGAAGCGCACCACTCCTAAATTTGGAACCAAAGTTGTAAACGGATAATCGGCTATTTTCGGTTTTGCAGAAGACAAACGGGATATCAAAGTGCTTTTCCCGGCATTGGGAAGACCCATAATCCCTACGTCCGCTAAGAGCTTGAGCTCCAATCGGATGGTCATCTCTTCACCATGAAGGCCCTTTTGAGCCACAGAAGGGGCCTGGTTCACACTCGATTTATAAAAAACGTTACCTTTGCCGCCGAGCCCGCCTTTGAGCAAAACGTGAAACCCGGGTTCATTCAGATCAAAAAGTGTCTCGCCACTAGATGTTTTGACGATAGTGCCAGGTGGAACTTTTAAAATGAGGGCCTTACCATCCAAGCCTGAACGATTTCGCCCAGACCCAGGATCGCCATCTGGCGCCTTATAATTTTTCTTAAATCGCAAATCGAGCAGTGAGTGAATTCTAGGATCGACTTCCAACACAAGATCGCCGCCCCTGCCGCCGTCTCCGCCGTCTGGGCCACCACGTGCCACCATAGCCTCGCGACGAAAGCTCACCGCGCCGGCTCCGCCTTTACCCGATGCCACGTGAATCTCAACCTCGTCGATGAATTTCAATTGGATAAGTGAGGAGGCCTTAGGCCGCCTTTGGGTACACGCTGATTTTAAATTTTGTCTTGTTCAGACGCTCAAACTTCACCTGGCCCGCAATTAGCGAGAAAATTGTGAAGTCTCTCCCCAATTTGACGTTCTGACCAACCAAAAATTTAGTGCCTCGCTGACGAACAATGATAGTTCCAGGTAGAACCGCCTGACCGCCAAAGCGCTTAACGCCTAAGCGTTTGCTCTGTGAATCGCGTCCGTTTCTTGTACTACCTGCCGCTTTCTTCGATGCCATTGAACCCTACCTCGTTTTAACTATTTCTTTTTAGCTGTCTTCTTTTTGGCTGTCTTTTTCTTGCCTGCGACTTTTTTAGTGGCCGCTTTTTTCTTTGTCACTTTTTTCTTAGTGGCCGCTTTTTTTGCGGGCCTCTTGCTCGCCTCTTTAACTGGCGATTCTGACTTTTCTTTTTTTGCATCTAACTTGCGCTGAGCTTTCACTTCTTCGCGCTTGGCTAGCTTTTGCAATCGTTTTTCTGGATCAAACACGAGCGGCTTTCCGTCAGCGGCAACCGTTTGACCTTCGGGACTGGTAATCGATTTGATGAAAATTTCAGTATAGGGCTGACGATGTCCACCCATTCGGCGGTAGCCTTGACGGCGCTTTTTCTTAAATACGATGACTTTAGGTGCGCGCTGTTGATTGGTCACCACAACCGTGACGACGGCCTTTTCCATATTGGGGCCGACAAAAGTTTTTTCGCCACCCACCAAAAGGATCTCTCTGAATTCAATTTCAGCGCCCAAATCGGCTTCTAATTTTTCAACTCTAAGTACATCACCCGGCTTGACCGTGTACTGCTTGCCACCTGCTTTAATCACCGCATACATGGATATTCATCCTCCAAAACCTTACGGAGTGCCACGCCGCCCTAGAGGTGTCAAGAATTTCCCTTGTTTTCCCGTGAACTTGCGCCTTCCGCGGGGGCGTCGACAAAAAGCGAATAAATTTCAAACTGTTCGATGTGATAGCCCGGCTCTACCTTAAAGACCACAGGTCGTTGAATTCGGCCCTCAATCTGCTCAAGAGCTTCTTGCTCTTCGGCATAAATCCAGTCGGCTACGGCGCTGTGGCAGTGGACCACAGCCGTTTTGGCCTCTTTTGAGCGAAAAACTTCGCGCTCAAGGGCCATGAAGATCTCTTGGGCCACTGTTTCTTTGCGCTTGATGTAGCCCTTGCCTTCGCAATAGCTGCAGGGCTCGCAAAGGGACGAAACCAGGCTGGGGCGGGTGCGCTTTCTGGTCATCTCGAGCAGACCCAATTCTGAC